>JAFULE010000142.1 GCA_017483235.1 Faecalibacterium sp.
CCTAAGGGGGATACCGGCATTACCCCCCAACTAAGCATCGGTTCGGTAACCACACTGACCGCCGGCAGTGCAGCTACCGCCACCTTGACCGGTACGGCAGCTGCCCCTGTTTTAAATCTGGGGATTCCCAAGGGCGCAGATGGAGCAGCCGGTTCTGCCGCCTCGATCACCGTAGACAATACTTTGTCCACCACCAGTACAAATCCGATTCAGAACAAAGTGGTGACTCAGGCGCTTAACGAAGAATCCACACGTGCCAAAAATGCGGAACAACTCAATGCCTCGGCGGCAGCAGCTGCCCAGACCACCGCAAACAACGCACAGACCAAAGCAAATGCCGCTCTGCCTGCCGCATCGGCAGCCAACTTCCTGCGTGTGGTGTCCTTCGACAGTGCCACCGGCACCCTGACCACTGCCAAGGGGGTGGGCTAAATGGCCGTAACCATTGCGGGCACCCAGTTGAAAAAGATGACCTATGGCGGCCAGACCGTGAAAAAGTGGGTGCATGACGGGGTGCAGGTTTTCAGTGCCGGGTTGACCATTTACGACAACGGAAGCCAGCCCGACAGCGCAAAAACCGGGGGCATTGCTACCAGAACCGGCGGCGATGCCAAAGTAAGTATTGGCTCATCTGCAATTACAGGAGGCTATACCGACATTTATGTGAACGGTACGCAATGCAGGGTCACCACCAAAAATCCCATTGACGTTACTGATTTTACAAAGCTGTGTATTGATGTTGAAATTACGAGCACCTATAACAATTATGAATGTCTTTTGCGTTGCGTAAACTGGAACCCTGTTACTACTGCCGACTTACCTGCCGGAAACGGTTGGGGTGCGTTTGACGGCGAGATCGTTGGCGTAAAACGACAAACAGTAAGTATTGATATTTCGGCTCTCACAGGCAATTATTACCCGATGTTTTTGTCGTTTTACACAAACTTTTCGATCTATAAATTCTGGCTTGAATAAAGGGCGGTGAATCCAATGGACATTGAACAAATCGCCCCAAAACAAAGAAAGGACAACTGCCATGTCGAACTACATCCACGGCATTGACGTCTCGAAATATCAGGGCGTCATCGGCTGGCCGCTGGTGGCCCAGAGCCAGCGCTTTGCATTTATCCGTCTGGGCTACATCAACGGTGATGGCAGCATCACCATCGACCCCACCTACCAGCAAAACCTGTCCGGCGCCATCGCGGCCGGGCTGCAGGTGGGCGCTTACCTGTACAGCTACGCC
Organism: Faecalibacterium sp.; assembly: GCA_017483235.1. Classification (GTDB taxonomy): domain Bacteria; phylum Bacillota; class Clostridia; order Oscillospirales; family Ruminococcaceae; genus Faecalibacterium. The sequence continues at coordinate 1,247 of JAFULE010000142.1, forward strand.
CGCACCCCGGACGCAGCAAAGCTGGCCGCCAACCGCGCTATGGAACTGGTGGCCCCCTTTGGCCTGCGTATGCCCATCGCCTTTGACTTTGAGCATGCAGCCATCTACCAGACCATGAGCCGCGACACCAACGCCGCCATCTGCAATGCCTTCCTGAACACGGTGAAGAACGGCGGCTACACCCCGGTGATCTACACCTACTACAGCTTTGCGAAAAGCTGGCTGGATCTGGACGCGGTGGACGCGCCCCGGTGGCTGGCCAACTACACCGGCAAGATCGGCATCGATGGGGTGGACATCTGGCAGTATTCCAGCAGCGGCACGGTGGAAGGCATTGCCGGCCGGGTGGATATGAACAAGGCCTACAACGACTTCTGGAGCCGGTACCCCAACCAGCCCAGCCAGCCGGTGTGGGAGCCGCTGACCGACAAGGTGCTGGAGGTGTACGGTACCCGCCACTGCGAGTATTTCAACACGGTGGACGTCAACGACGTGGCCGGCAGGCTGGAGCCCGGCCAGCGGTACCCGGTGCTGGGCATTCTGGACGGCGTGTGGGGCGGCTACAACTGGGCCACCATCCAGCTGGAGGGCCACGAATACTACGTTGCCCTGCTGGACGACCGCTGCCGCATTGCCGACGCGCCCGGCTGCGCCGAGCACGAGGCCGAGATCAGGCGTCTGACCGACGCGCTGGCCGCAGCCAACACCGCAAAGGACAAGCTGGCCGCCGAGTGCGCCGCCCTGATGCAGAAGATCAAGGCAGCCAAAGCGGCGCTGGCCGCATAAGCTTTTATCCGCAAACGCAAAAAGACCGCCGAAACAGCTGATTTTCAGCTATTCCAACGGTCCTTCGTGCTGGTCGGAGCAGCGGGGATCGAACCCACGGCCTCATCGTCCCGAACGATGCGCGCTACCAGCTGCGCTATGCCCCGATAAAAAAATCGCAGCAGCATTCGCTGCTGCGATTTTGGTTGGGGATGAGAGAATCGAACTCCCACAAGTAGAGTCAGAGTCTACCGCACTACCACTATGCAAATCCCCAATATCGCCTGGCGTTCCGCTGTTATCGGTGAGCGGTGCGCCGTCAACGTTGATGATTATACTCGTTTTTGATGGGTTTGTCAACACTTTTTTCAAAATTATTTTTGATATAATATAAGCAGTTCTATCTTGCTGACCAACAATCGCCGCAAACAGTTTGCCCCGGTCGAATTTTTCGACCGGGGCGGGCTGTTAACTTAATGGGTCAGCACCAACATGGCAACAAACAGCATTGCAATTACCCACGAGCTGCCTTTGATCTTTTTGGCATCACCGCAGAACACGCTGATGACAATGTACGAAAGCAGACCGAACGCAATACCATAGGAAATGTTATAGGTAAAGGGCATGACTGCCAGGGTGAGAAACGCCGGCACGCTGATGCGGTAATCGTTCCAGTCGATGTTTTTAATTGAGGCCACCATCAGAAAGCCGACATAGATCAGGGCAGCCGCTGTGGTGCATCCGGGAATCAGCTGTGCGATTGGGCTGAAGAACATGGCCACAAAGAAGAACATGCCGCAGAACACCGAAGTCAGGCCGGTGCGGCCACCGGCTGCAACACCGGCATTCACCTCGCTGAAGGTGGTAACGGTAGATGTGCCGCACAGCGCACCAATGGTGGTTGCGATAGCGTCCGAGAGCATGCCCTCGTTCATGTTCAGCGGTTCACCTTTTTCATCCAGCAAATCGGCACGCTCACAGGCGGCATACAGGGTGCCCAGCGTATCGAACATATCCACCATGCAGAAGGCCAGCGCAGTGGTGGCAATGGTCAAAACCAGACTGGCGCTGCCATGGGCTGCCGTATAGGCCGAGAAGTCAAAGCCGTCGGTGATCACCTTGAACAGCGACTGGGAGGTAAACTGGCCAAAGGCCTCCAGCGGGCTGATAAAGCTGATCTGCATTCCGGCGTAAAAACCATCCACGGTAAGGCCCAACAGATAATACAGCCCCATGCCGCCCAGAATACCGATCAGCACCGCGCCGCGGATATTCTTGTGGCTCATGATCACGATCGCCAGAAAGGTGCACAGGGTCACCACTTTGGGCATGATATCGCCCCAGCTTTGGCTGAGCAAGTTGAAGGAAGCCAGATCCACACAAGTGGAGGTATCCGGCACCACGATGCCGGCATTCTGCAGGCCCAGCAGTGCAATGAACAGGCCAATGCCGGAGGGAATGGCCACACGAACCGCATCGGGAAGGGAATCAAAGATCTTTTTACGCAAGCCGGTAACGGTAAGCAGAATAAACACACAGCCTTCCAGCAGGATCAGCACCAGCGCGTTGGCATAAGACAGCCCAAAGCCGATGCAGACCGTGTATACAAAAAAGGCGTTCAGGCCCATGCCGCTTGCCATAGCCAGCGGCAGATTGGACAGGATACCGGCCAGAGTAGTGCCCACCACCGCCGAAATGGCTGTGGCAATGTAGATGGCACCGTAGGAAACCCCCAGCGGGTTGGAGCCATCGCCAAAGGGGTCGGCAAACATGTTGGCATTGACCATCAGAATGTACACCATGGCAAAAAAGGTGGTCATGCCGGCAATCAATTCGGTTCTGACTGTGGTTCCACGCTCTTTCAGCTTAAAAAAACGTTCCATTGCGGTTCTCCTTGTTTGAAATAATGGCCCTATTATATCACGCTTTTCTATGTTTTTCATCGCAAAAAGCCACTTTCTGCACCAAAAATTTCTTGAAAATATTCTTCTTCGCCTACACACGGCATCGCCGCTTCCCTGCCCTTGACACCATTGTGCCGGGCATGGTAAGCTGAAAAAAATTTTTGCAGGAAAGGGCAGGCTTTATGGATAATTTCACCTACTCTATCTCTACCGTGGTTCACTTTGGCAAAGGCCAGATCAAGATGTTGGGCGGCGAGATCAAAAAGCGGGCCACCCGCGTGCTGTTGGTTTACGGCGGCGGCAGCATCAAACGCAACGGCGTATACGATGCGGTTGCGGAACAGCTGCGAAAAAACGACATTGAATGGGTAGAATTGCCCGGTGTAGAGCCCAACCCCCGCATCACCACCGTGCGCCGGGGTGCCGCCCTGTGCCGCGAGCATGGTCTGGACGGTGTGCTGGCCGTGGGCGGCGGCAGCTCGATCGACTGTGCCAAGGCCATTGCGGTGGGGGCCTGCTATGCCGGTGATCCGTGGGATTTTGTGTGCGGTAAGGCTGCACCGCAAAAGGGCCTGCCTCTGTTTACGGTGCTGACTATGGCAGCCACCGGCTCAGAGATGGACCCCATTGCGGTTATTTCGGACATTGAAGCCAACCGCAAACAAGGGTTCAACAGCCCCCACTGCCTGCCGGCAGCTTCGATCCTTGACCCCTGCTACACCTTTACTCTGCCGGCCAACCAGACCGCCGCCGGTGTAGCAGACATTATGTCCCACACCTTTGAAAACTACTTCAGCCCCATCGAAGACAGTTTTCTGGCCGACGGTATGGCCGAAACCATCCTGAAGGGGTGCATCAAATATGGCCCCATGGCCATTGCTCAGCCCGACAACTACGAAGCCCGCGCCAACCTGATGTGGTGTTCGTCCTGGGCGATCAACGGATTTTTAAAGATGGGCAAACCGGTCACCTGGAGCGTACACGCCATCGAACACCAGCTGTCGGCCTTTTATGACATCACCCACGGCGTGGGGCTGGCCATTCTGACCCCCAACTGGATGCGCTATGTCCTGAACGACAAAACCCAGCATCGTTTTGCCGACTACGGCGTGCGGGTGTGGGGGTTGGACCCCGCCCTGCCCCAGCGACAGCTGGCCGAAACCGCCATTGACAAGACCCGCGAATTTTTCAATTCGCTGGGGCTGCCCGCCACCCTTGCGCAGGTTGGCATTGACGACAGCCAGCTGGAAGCAATGGCAAAGCAGGCGTGGAACCCACGCTTTGCCAGCAGCGTGTTCGTGCCGCTGACCGTGGAAGATATCCTGAACATTCTGAAGATGAGCCTGTAACAACAGTGAAAAAACGCGGCCCTGCGAAAATGCAGGGCCGCGTTTTCTATTGAAACAATCAATCTACGGTTTCGGCATCCTTTTTGATCAGCTTAACCAATGTACCGCTCAGCAGGAACAGGCCGATCAAGTTGGGGATTGCCATCATACCGTTGCAGGTATCGGCAATGTCCCACAGCAGTTTCAAATCCACGACAGCGCCCGGAATGGCCACCAGCGAATACAGCACCATAAACACCGTGTTGGCCTTACTGCCCACGATAAACTCCAGACAACGCACACCGTACAAGCCCCAACCAATGATGGTGGAGAAAGCAAAGCAGCACAGCGCCACCGCCGTGAAGATGGAAACCCAGCTGCCATAGGTGTTGACAAAGCCACTGATGGTCAGTTCGGCGCCAGCGGTAACGCCGTAGTTGATGGCGGGCGCACCCAGCAAAACCGTGAGGGCGGTGAGGGTGCAGACCACGATCGTATCACAGAACACCTCAAAGATACCGAAGTAGCCCTGCTGCACCGGCGCTTTGATATCCGACGCCGCGTGAGCAATGGAACCGGTGCCAAGGCCGGCCTCGTTGGAGAAGATGCCGCGGGATACGCCGCGCCGCATGCTGATGAACATGCTGCCCACCACACCGCCGGTGAAACCCGCCGGGGTAAAGGCACCCACAAAAATGCTTTGCAGTACAGCCGGAAGCTTGCCAATATTCAGCGCAATGACGCCCACGCCCAGCACCACATACAGCACCGCCATAAAGGGCACCAGCTTTTCGGTAAAGCGGCCGATCCGCTTCAGGCCGCCCAGCAGCACCATGGCCACCATAATGGCAATGAGGATGCCAACGATCAGATTAACACCGTAGACCGAATCGGCGGTGATCAGGCCGTAACTTTGCAGCGCAGTGTTAATGGAGGCGGTAATGGTGTTCACCTGCGTGGCATTGCCGGTGCCAAACACGGTAAGCACCCCCAGTGCCGCATACAAATAGCCCAGAAAATGCCACTGCTTGCCAAGGCCATTTTTGATGTAGTACATAGGGCCGCCCACCCAGTCGCCATGGGGGTTGCGCTCACGGAACTGCACCGCCAGTGTGACTTCGGCAAACTTGGTGCACATGCCCAGCAGCGCGCTGATCCACATCCAGAACACTGCGCCCGGGCCGCCCAGCGCAATGGCTCCGGCCACGCCGGCAATGTTGCCGGTGCCTACTGTGGCTGCCAACGCAGTGCACACTGCCTGAAACGGGGTAACTGCGCCGTCCTGCGCATCTTCTTTGCGGAACATTCGCCCTATGGTAGCGCGCATGGCAACACCGAACTTGCGCAGCTGAACAAAACCGCTGCGGCAGCTGAGCCACAGCCCCACGCCCAGAATCAGCACCATGGCCGGCACACCCCAGACAAAGTCGTTGAGCAGCTTATTGACCTGTGTGATCGTTTGAACCATATACTTCCACCCTTCCGTGTAAATGATTAACATCAATCATATCACATTCTGCCCGATTTTGCACGAAAAAAGTGACTTTTGGTTGATTTACCGCTATGCAAGGACAGAAGGAACGAAAAAAACAACGGTGCCGGACTTTCCACCATGGAAAATCCGGCACCGCTTTTCATCGTTATTTCGTCAAGTTTAAGCGGAAACGCCCTTAAAAGTTCACTCCCACTCGTTGCAGCTATCTATGACTTAAATAAATTTGTTTAGTGAACATGATACCTGCTGTTCTGATTATTTTGATTACCCATATTATCTTAGCTGTACGATGGATGCTTATCAAAATCTTATCAGTGGTGATAAAGTGCCGTGGGGAGTACAAGATAATTGTTATAGGTGGTTTGGACGTATTGTAGCATATATCGAAGCAATTTTCTGGATGCTGCTCCGATTTTTTATAGCTCAAGCTGCTCATTCCATCTTCTTGATTTATAAAACACAACGGAAAGAACTGCAGCAACC
>JAFULE010000143.1 GCA_017483235.1 Faecalibacterium sp.
TACCGCAGGCAAAGACCATGATCAACTGCTACGACGAAAAGGATCACACACTGGTTGCCTTGGTCGATAAGCTGATGGGGCGCAGCGAGTTCAAGGGAGAAAGCCCCGTTGACGCGTTCTGCGGAATGTGGGATACTAAACTATAAGCAAATCTCTTCAGAAAGGTGCAGCAGTGTAAACAGGCATTGCTGCACCTTTTCCCGCATTATCCTGCTGCTGTACAAGGAGGGCTTTATGAGGCAAAAAAACGCGGTGCCGCTGCGAATGAGCATTCTATTGGGATTGTTCGTGGTGGCGTTTCCCATGCTGATCCTGCTTTTGGTCGCCAACGCAGTCACCTTCCGCAATCGTCAGCAGGAAAACCTGAAAGCCACCCAGCAAATCGTAAGCCATGCAGTAGAACTGAACACCAACATGCTCAACTCGGTGCTTACCACAGTCAGCATGTATGCGGTGTCCAGCAACACGCCCAACAATATGCAGTATCTGTTCAACGAATCCGAACAGATGTTTGCCCGGCGCGAGCTGAACAACTGGATGGAAGTCAGCGTAATGATGCAGTACCCCAAGCTGGAAATGTTTGCGGCGTATTCGGCTTACTCCGGCGATTATCTTACCATTTTCGGAACCGGCCCCGATATCAGCCATCGCTTTGCCATGCGTGATTCGGTGAAACAAACCCTGCAGTCCAGCCCGAATGGTTCCAATCACTGGAGCTACACAGTACGGAACGGGGTAGCCTATCTGGAAAACATTTTCAACTATGGTGACATGTACTACTGCAGCCTGATACGGGCCGACGTGCTGGACGAACAGCTTGCCTTTGTTACCGGGCAGGATGGCGAGCTTTGCCTTTACAACAACGGTCATGCGGTGCACGGCGGTGATGTTCTGCGAAAGCTGGGGCTGACCCAAGTGCCGCAGGATATTCAATATGCCACTATGGATGGCAAACCTCATCTTGTGATGCCGCTTGCCTTGGAAAATCCCGCTATGACCGCAGCACTGGTACTTTCGGCCGAGGAATCTCTGGCGGGTCTTACCGTACCACAGCTTCTGTTTCTATTGGTTGCGGTTGTTATGGCCGGTGCCCTGCTTTTGATGTACAGCATGCTGCAGGCCAATGTTACAAAACCAGTCGATATTCTGGTAGACGCTATGTCAAAAATCGGGGAAAGCGACCTTTCTTACCGTGTTGATACCACAACCGGCGCGCCCGAATTTGTTGTGATCGGCACCACATTCAACCAGATGATGGACCGTGTTCAACAGCTGACCGAAGAGATTTATATCCGTGAGATCGAAAACCAGAAAGTAAGGCTGCGCAATTTGCAGATGCAGATCAATCCGCATTTTCTTTCCAACTGTCTGAATGTCATTCATACCGCTTCGATCCCGCAGAACTGGGAGGTTGTGCGGCAGATGACCGCACATCTTACCTCCTATTTCCGCTTTATGAACAGCTTATCTGCCGACGAGGTTCTTCTGGAAGAGGAATTACGGTACACCCGCGATTTTCTCTCGATTCAGGAACTGCGCTTCCCAGATAAATTCAGCTGGGAAATTGCGGTACCGGATTTTCTGGGACACGCACGCATTCCGCCGCTGATCATCAAAACCTTTGCCGAAAACACCATCAAGCATGCACGGCAGGGGGAAGATTATGTAGAATTGCTGATTGAAGCAGAGATGGAAGCCTCGGAATCCTGCAGTCGGCTGCATCTGCATATTGTGGATACCGGGCCGGGATTTTCCGAAGAGTTTCTCGAGCGATGGGCACGGGGCGAAACCATCAGCACCGATGGCATTCACCATATCGGACTGGATAACATCCGCAGCCGCCTGCAGTTGACCTATGGCGAAGCTGCTGCCCTGCAGCTGGAAAACACGGTTGAAGGCGGTGCCGCGGTGCATCTGTACATTCCTCTTGATTTGTAACACAACCACTCCCCTGTTTTGGAAGGAACGATAATCCATGTACAACATTCTATTGGTTGACGACGAGGTGGACAGCCTTTATGCCTTACAGGCATCTGTAGACTGGTCCACGCTCGGTGTTGATAAGGTTCTTTTGGCAGACGGCGCAGCCAAAGCACAAGACCTGCTGGAACGGTATACCATTCACCTGATGATCTGTGATATCGAAATGCCCGGCATGGACGGACTGCAGCTGTGGAGCTGGACCAAAGAGCACTATCCTGACACCGAGGGAATTTTTCTTACCTGCCACGCCGATTTTGCCTATGCACAGCGTGCTATCGAACTGGGCGGCCGCAACTATCTGCTGAAGCCTGCTCAGCCGGCAAAGCTCGCCGAGGAAATTGAAAAAACCTTTGCCGCAATAACAGAACGCAACGCCACCCGAAAAAGCTCTGCTCTTTGGAAAGAGAATCTGGCCATGCGTCGGCGCGATTATCTGTTTAATGTGATCAACCGGCAGCTTTCCTCCAGCAGTTATGCGCTGCAGCGGCTGAGCGAAGAGCGCCAGCTGGATTTTGCCCCCGGAATGAAGATCGTTCCGGTTTTGCTGCTGGTACAGCAATGGCACCGCGAAATGCCGCCCGAGGATATTCCCTTGATGGAGTACGGCATTTGCAACACCGCCAGCGAGATTTTTGTCAAGGACGAGCAAGCCGGTGATGTGCTTCTTGTCAGCCGCGGGCATATTCTTGTGCTGCTGTATCTTCCGCCAAACGGCAAGCTGCGTCTTTCTTTGGAGGGCGCCTGTAAAGAACAGGTCGATACCTGCTACCGTTATCTGACCGTTGATATCTCCTGCCTGATCGGCCGCACCTGTACAGTGGATCAGCTTGCCGATACGGTAGACGAGCTGAATGCTTACGCCCGCCAAAAAGCCATTCATCATCTGCAGGTATATCATCTGCAGCAGACTGCAGTTGAAAACGCAGAATTGCACGTTCCCGACGCAGCGCAGTGGCCCAGCCTTTTGCAGGAAGGCAACGGAAACACGATCTACGAGCACATTGCAGCCTGGCTGCAGAATGCCGAGCAAAACGGCACCGCCGATGTCGAGTTGCTGCAGCGGATCCAGCAGGATTTTCTGCAGGCCGTATACGGCGTGCTGCAGGATAACAACATTCAGGCAAACCTTCTGTTTCAGGATAAACACAGCTTCCTGATGCAGGAAAAATCACTTTATTCCATCGAACATTTTCTTTCGTGGCTGCAGTGGACCCTGCGCCGCGCCGGCGATTGCATGAACCGCTTAAACAACGCAGACTCGGTTGTGGTTCGGGTAAAAAAATATATCTCGGCCAACATCAAAAACGAGGACCTGAACCGCGAGGCCATTGCAAACGCGGTATATCTGAACCCAGATTATCTCTCCCGTCTGTTCAAACAGAAAACCGGTATTTCCCTGTCGGAGTATATCCAGCAGCAGCGCCTGACCCTGGCCAAAAACCTTCTTACCCAAACCAAGCTCTCGGTCGGCGACATTGCTTTTAATCTGGGCTACAACAGCTTTTCTTACTTTACGCGGGTATTTAAAGCTGCCACCGGTTATGCCCCCATGGAATACCGCAAAACGTTCACCAAACAATAATCTCATCACAAGGAGGACACTGATCATGGCATCTCAAAAGCTTCGGATGTACATCAGCCAGTGGGCGCAGAAATGCGGTGCCCCCGGCATGAGTTTGTTCCACTTTGACACGGCCACCGGCTCGATCGAGCCGGTCAAACAGCTGGATGATAACAAATCCTTTGGCTGCTCGCTGATCGACCCGGCCAAAAACGTCATGTATGTATGCAACGAAGGCAATCTTTTCCCCGAAACACCCTACGACAGCGGCCGTGTGTACTGCTATAAAATCGATCCCGCTACCGGCGACATCGCTCTGCTGAACTATAAAGATACCTATTGCCCCTTTACCTCCTACCTGAATCTGGATCCCACCGGCAGATATCTGATGGTCTCGAACCACACCTGGACGGCCTACACCACGACTGTTGAACAGGACAAGGACGGAACCTTCATCCCCGTAACTCACACCAACGATTCGATCTGCAACCTGTTTGCCATCAATGAGGATGGTTCTCTGGGTGAAATGGTGGACATTGCAAAGCATCAGGCCTCACCTGGGCTGCACTTTACCCTGGAAGGCCGGGTACGCACCCCGCACCCCCACTGCGTAATGAAGTCGCCCAGCGGCAATCTCTATGCCGTATGCGATAAAGGCGACGGCCATTTATATCTGTACGGCATTGACAGCGAAAGCGGCAAGCTGAAGCTGCTGTCGCGCACAGTGACTGACACACCGGACAGTGAACCCCGTTACTGCTCGTTCCATCCCACCAAGCCTTTCCTGTACGTAAACCACGAACACACCCCCGGTGACCGCCTTACGATGACTACCTTCCGCTATGAGGAAGACGGCAATGTGGAAGAACTGGGCAAGCTGTACATTGATGTTTCGGCGTACAAGCCGGTGGAACCGTTCCGTCAAATGCAGGGTATGTGCATCTCTGCCGACGGGAAGTATGTCTACGTGCAGGCACATGGCTACAACCTGATTCTGGTGTTAAAGGTGAATGAAGAGACCGGGCTGCTGGAACAATACGCCGAAACCCCCGTTGAAGGCGAATGGCCCCGCTGTGTAGCACTGAGCCCGGATGGAAAATTCCTGATTCATTGCTGCCTGGCCGGCCAGATCAGCGTATTTGCTGTGGGGGAAGACGGTCGTTTGACCGATACCGGAAACCGAGCCTTTGTGAAGGGCAGCGGTTATGTCAGCTTTATGGAGATGGATGAATAACTGAGAATCTCCCCTTTATCCCTTCTCCACATCCAATAGAAATGGCGGTGAACCACGATGAACAAAAAACCTCTTTATCTTTATATGAGCTTGTGGGGCGAACATGGCGGCGCACCGGGGTTGGCACTGTTCCGCTTTGACGCGGAAACCGGCGCCATCTCGCTGCTTCGCAAGCTGGACGACAGCCGATCGTTCGGCCCTTCGGTGATCGATGCAGAAAAAAGAATTTTTTATGTCTGCAACGAGACCGATCTGGAAAAAGAACTGGGATACAATACCGGGCGAATCTATGGTTTCAGGATCGACCCGTCCAACGGCGAACTGACCGAGCTGTTCCGGCAGGAAACCTACTGCCCTTTCCCGGATTACATCGGCTTCAGTGCAGACAAAAAGTATATGCTCGTTCCGCATCACTCCAGCGCAAAAAGCGTAACGACCATCGAGCGCGACACAACCGGCAAATACAGCCCGGTTGTACGCTACATGGACTCTGCAGTCGATCTGTTTACCATGCAGGAAAACGGCACCATTGACGAGCTGGTGGACGTACGCAAGCACAGCTTTAGCCGGAGAACCACCGATTATCAGGGGCAGGTCACCATCCCCCACCCCCACTGTGCAGTACGTTCCCCGTCCGGAAAGCTGTTTGCGGTCTGCGACAAAGGCGACTGTCATTTATACCTGTACGAGATCGACCGTAGTGCAAACAGGCTCAACCTCCTGTCCCGCACCATGACAGATGTTCCGCTCAGTGAACCACGTTACTGTGTTTTCCACCCCACCAAGCCGTATCTTTTCGTAAACCACGAGCATTCGGCACATGGTCAGATGACGGTCAGTGCCTTCCGTTACGACGAGAATGGTAATGTAACCCTGATCAATAAGGTGAACTGTGTGCCGCAGGGCAAAACAGCCAACTGCGGCCAGGGCCTGTGCATCTCGCCGGATGGAAACCGGATCTACAATCAGCTCAACGGCTGCAACACCATTGCAGTTCTGGCTGTAAACGAAGACGGAAGCCTCACGGTAAAACAACACGCCGTGATCGAAGGTGCCAAACCCCGCAACTGTAATCTGAGCCCGGATGGCCGCTTCCTTGTCTCGGCCTGCCTGTCCGGTGAAATTGCCGTATATGCGGTTGATCCGGATGGTTGTCTGACCCTTACCGATCACAAGGAATTTATGGAAGGCAGCGCCTATATCACCTTTTATCAGCCGTAATCAAACCGGGTTTGCCATGCAATCATTGATTATGATTCTTTAAAAATCACCACCGCCGCCCCATGCATATGCACAGGGCGGCGGTGATGTTTTGCTTATAACAGGCCGATTTCGAAAAGCGGAAAAAGGATCTTACAGAACAAAGGTCATGCCCAGGGTGGTGAACAGACCGGCAAAGATTGCACAGGGAATGACGCCGATCAGAACGTTGCCGTACTTACGGTACAGGTAGGTCACAACACCGGTGGTGCCGCCCA
>JAFULE010000144.1 GCA_017483235.1 Faecalibacterium sp.
GCTTCAGGGCAGAAGCAGCAACAGCGAACTCAACAGCAGCCTGGGTGTCCTTGCCGGTCAGCAGGCTGTAGATCAGGCCGCCGCCGAAGGAGTCACCACCGCCAACGCGGTCGATGATGTGCAGGTTGTACTTCTTGGAGAAGCAGTACTCGTCCTTGGCAACGTTGTACAGCATGGCGCTCCAGCCGTTGTCGAAAGCAGAGTGAGACTCACGCAGGGTGATGGCAACCATGTCGAAGCCAAACTTGTCAGCCAGCTGCTTGGCAACGCTCTTGTAGCCCTCGTGGTTTAGGGTGCCGCCGTAGATGTCGGTAGCCTCGGCCTCAATGCCGAACACGTCCTTGGCGTCCTCTTCGTTGGAGATGCAGACGTTGACGTACTTGCACAGCTCGGTCATAGCTTCGCGGGCCTCAGCACGGGTCCACAGCTTGCCGCGGTAGTTCAGGTCGCAGCTGACCTTGATGCCCTTGGCCTTGCAGGCCTTCACAGCGTCCAGGCAGATCTCGACGACGTTGGCGCCCAGAGCCGGGGTGATGCCGGTGAAGTGGAACCAGTCGGCGCCTTCCAGAATCTTATCCCAGTCGAAGTCCTCGCGGGCAGCTTCCTGAATAGCGGAATGGGCACGGTCGTAGATGCAGACGGAACCACGCTGAGAAGCGCCCTTCTCGTTGTAGTAGATGCCGACACGGTCGCCGCCGCGGACGATCATGCTGGTATCAACGCCGTAGCGGCGCAGGCTGTTGACAGCAGCCTGACCAACAGCGTGAGCGGGCAGCTTGGAAACGAAGGCAGCGTCCAGACCGTAGTTGGCCAGAGACACAGCAACGTTGGCCTCGCCGCCGCCGAAGGTAAATTCCATGGTGGAAGCCTGAACAATGCGCTCGTAGTTGAACGGCTGCAGACGGACCATCAGTTCGCCAAAAGTAACAACTCTCATGATAATCTTCTCCTTTTTTATCAGTTATGTGCTTGGGTAACACGGGGTACATTCCAAAAGCCGGGCCGTCAGTTTACACCGGCGGCCCGGTCGTGGGTCAGGGGATAAAATTATTTCTGCACCAGATGGATGGCAAAGCCGGCGATCTCGTCAGCAAAGTAGACGGCGATGTTCTTGCCGTTCTTGTTGACCATGCTGTCCATATCGAACTTGGCGCCGCGGCGGGTCAGGTGGTACACAGCGCGGTCGACGTTGTTGCACTTGATGGCAATGTGGCCGTGCTTGCCGCGGCCGGGCTTCTTGTTGACCTCGATCTCCTTGTTGCCAACAAAGATGCTGCTGTTGCCCACAGCAACCTTCTTGTTCAGCAGGCCGGCCAGCAGGTTGGCGGTAGCCATGGCCTCTTCTTCGTTCTCGCTGTTGATGCCGATGTGGCCCAGCTCCAGGCCCAGCATGGTGTCAACGGCTTCCTTGCTCAGTGCGGTGATCTTGTCCCAATCCTTGGCCTTGATCACATCGCCCTTGCACATCCAGGTACCGCCGCAGGCGATGATCTGGTCAAAGGCCAGGTAGTCGTTCACGTTCTTGGCAGAAACGCCGCCGGTGCACATCCAGCGGGCGCCCTTCAGGGCGGCGCCGATGTTCTTCAGCATGTTCACGCCGCCGGCAGCCTCGGCGGGGAAGAACTTCAGGCCCTGGCAGCCCATGTTCATGGCCTGCTGCATCTCGCCGGCGGTAGCGGTGCCGGGCATGGCAATGCCGCCCTTGTCCAGAACGTGCTGCATAACCTCGTTGTCAAAACCGGGGGCCACGATGAAAGCAGCGCCGGCGGCCATGGCAGCGTCAGCCTGCTCTTTGGTCAGAACAGTGCCGGCGCCCAGCAGCATTTCGGGCATCTCGTCGTGGATCAGCTTGATGCACTCGGCAGCGCAGGCAGTACGGAAGGTGACCTCAGCAGCGGGCAGACCACCGTCGGCCAGGGCCTTGCACAGGGGCAGGGCTTCCTCGACGCTGTTGAACGCGATAACAGGGATGATACCGATCTGGTAGATCTTTTCGAGAACAGGATTCATAATCTCATACCTCCACAATATTCCACTATACGGAACTATGTTCCATTTCTAATACCATTATAAACCCGAAATAAGCCTTGTCAACGAAAAAATGCGTTAAACGCAACAATAATTTCTCAAAAAATTTAGCACAATCGCCAAATGTTCCATGATGCGGCATATTCGCTTGTCCGAAACGGATTTTTGTTTTACAATGTGGAACAACGCAGCAATTTTTTGAATCTGTGCAATTTATGCAATCTGTATTTTTAAGCATAAAAGGTGGGGAAATCATGGCCGAAGAGAAAGGCGGCGTGCAAAGCGTCGAACGCATTTTTAAGATCATCGAAGTATTGTCGCAGCAGCCTCACGGCATGACGCTGCAGGCAGTGGCCAACGAAAGCGGCCTTGCCAAAAGCACCGCCCACCGGCTGCTTTCCAGCCTGATCACTCTGGGCTATGCCATGCAGGATGCGGCCACCAACCGCTATAAGCTTACCTTAAAGATGTTCGAGCTTTCCAGCGCGGTGGTCAACGAGATGGATGTGCTCAGCGTGGCAAAACCTCATCTCGACCGGCTGGCTGCCCGCACCGGCGAAGCCATTCATCTGGTGGTGCGCGACGGTGTGGACGTGGTGTACATCCACAAGGCTGAGACCGGCGGCATGCGTATGGGCAGCCGGGTAGGCCTGCGCAGCCCCATGTACAGCACCGGCGTGGGTAAGGCCATTCTGTCCACCCTGCCGTATGAGGAGCTGCGTCGGGTGTGGACCGCCTCGCAGCGGGCCCAGCTTACCCCCCACACCATCACCGACTTCAATCAACTGATCGATCAGCTTAAGGTGATCCGCGCCCGGGGCTGGGCAGTGGACGACGAAGAAAACGAGCTGGGCATTCGCTGTGTGGCATTGGCGCTGCCCGGGCCGGGCGGCCGCGCCGAAGCGGCCTTTTCCATCACCAGTCTTGTGCCCAACATGAGCGACGAGCGGCTGGAACAGCTGGCCCGTACCGCACTGCTGGCCCGCAAGGACATCATGCGGGACATGGGCTTTGCGGTACGCTGAATTTTTTGGCCGCACGTATGACTTTTTTGCACAAAACCCTTGCAAACGACCGGGCAAGATGATATAATCTTGCCCGTAGCAAGTTGCCTCTTTAGCTCAGTCGGTTAGAGCACCTGACTGTTAATCAGGGTGTCGGCTGTTCGAGTCAGCCAAGAGGCGCCAGAAAAAAGACGAAGACAAGAGTTTTTCGCTTGTCTTCGTCTTTCTTTTTTGCCCATAGAAACGGTTTTGACTACCTTTTGACTACTTTTTGAAAAAAAACAGCCCCCGGCTTTGTTCTATACCATAGAACAGGCCGGGGGCTTTTCGTTTACTCTGTTTTCTTCAAAATCTGGGTGTCGCTGTGGCTGGCCACCGTCTGGCTGATATCGATCACACTCTCATCGGTCATGTTGTCCAGCCACCCGGCCAGCTTCTGCTCCAGCCCGGCCGGTGCGGGCACACCGCACAGCAGCATGTTCTTCAATATCGATGTTGCCTCATACAGGATGTACACGATGCAGAAGAACTGCGCCAGCCCGACGTGGTCAAGGTTCAGCGCGGCCATCATCTCTTTGCCGCTGTCGGGCAGCAGGGCCGCTGCGTTGATGCCCACAAGCAGGTCCACCAGTGCAAGGAACAGCACACTGAACAGCATGGTGATCTTGCGGATGCCGCCATCGATGCCGATTGAACTGTTCCACTTGCGGAACTTCACCGCCCGGATGCAGCCGAAGATGGTGTCGGCCGCAATGCACAGGATCACCAGAATGATAAAGATATCGTGGGTGACCGAGTTGCGGTACTCGGTCAAGAAGGTTGTCATTTCGTCCATGTTATACCTCACTTATATCCCGAGCAGCCTTGCCCAGGTCTTTTGGCCCACGACGCCGTCCGCGGTCAGGCCGTTGGCTTTTTGGTAGGCGCGCACGGCGCTGACAGTATGCCAGCCCACGATGCCGTCCGCGCCCTTTTTGCCGCAGCTGTAGCCCAGCGCGATCAACTGTGCCTGCAGGGGCTTGACCGCCTTGTGCTTGCGGTTGCGCAGCGCCGAGATGGTGGGCAGCGCGGCCCGGGTTTTGGGGCCCACGATGCCGTCCACCGTCACACCGATCGCGGCCTGCACCTCGCGGATAAAGTCGCCGGTGGGGTCTGCCGTAGGGGCCTTGTCCGCTGCGGTGGCTTTGCCCGCGGTAATGGCCGGGTAGTCCTTATAGGCCCAGTTCATGTCCACCCGACCGCCGATGCCGGCCACGCTGCCGTTGCTGGTGTACTGCCAGATGCCATAGGGCAGGGCCACGTCGCCCGGGGTGCTGCTGTACGCCGCCACCCACAGGTCCAGGTGGGCCAGTTCCGCGGGCAGCAGATGCACCCGCAGAAATTCCCGGCTGCAGTACAGGCCGGTGTAGTAGCCTGCCGCCTCGATGATCTGGCAAAAGGTCTTTACCAGCTCGGTGCGCTGGGCGTCGGTCAGGGCCAAAATGGCGGGCTCATATTCCTGATCAAACCAGACGCCATACTCAAAGACTTTGCCCTTGATGGCCTGCAGGCAGGTCTGGGCCTCCTGTTTGACGCGCTCCAC
>JAFULE010000145.1 GCA_017483235.1 Faecalibacterium sp.
CCATCCAGTCAAACTTGCCGCTGTCCACAATGGCGCCGCCCACCGCTGCGCCGTGGCCGTCCATGTACTTGGTGGTGGAGTGGGTGACAATATCGGCGCCCCATTCAAAGGGGCGGCAGTTGACCGGGGTGGGGAAGGTGTTGTCCACGATCAGCGGCACGCCGTGGGCGTGGGCTGCCTTGGCGAACTTTTCAATATCCAGCACGGTCAGCGCCGGGTTGGCGATGGTCTCGCCGAACACAGCCTTGGTGTTGGGCTGGAAAGCGGCGTTCAGCTCTTCTTCCGAGCAATCCGGCTCCACAAAGGTGGTGGTGATGCCCATCTTGGCCATGGTCACGCTGATCAGGTTGAAGGTGCCGCCGTAGATGCTCGAAGAGGCCACGATGTGGTCGCCGCACTGGCAGATGTTGAACAGTGCAAAAAAGTTGGCAGCCTGACCACTGCTGGTCAGCATGGCGGCGCTGCCGCCCTCCAGCTGGCAGATCTTGCGGGCCACGGCGTCGCAGGTGGGGTTCTGCAGGCGGGAGTAGAAATAGCCCTCGGCCTCCAGATCAAACAGCTTGCCCATGTCCTCGCTGGTGGCGTACTTGAAGGTGGTGGACTGGATGATGGGGATCTGGCGGGGCTCGCCGTTGCCGGGGGTGTAGCCGCCCTGCACGCAGATGGTATCGCGGTTCATAACAAACAACTCCTTACGGTTGGTATCGTTTTTTTGCAGTATAACACAAAACGCCCCCGCCCGCGAGAGGCGGAGGCGTACAGAAGTAAACTTATTGGCGCAGCCGCTTGTCGCTGTGTACCGACCAGCGGGTGCCCGCCGTCTGGAAGCCCTGCACCATCAGCACCAGCAGGATCACCGCGATGATCATGATGCCGGTTTCCCACCGGTAGTAACCGTAGCTGATGGCCACCTTGCCAAGGCCGCCGCCGCCAATGGCGCCGGACATGGCCGAATACCCCAGAATGGTGGTAAGGGCGGTGGTCATGTTGCTGATCAGGCTGGGCAGGCATTCGGGCAGCATCACCTTGCAGATGATCTGCAGCGGGGTGGCGCCCATGCTTTGGGCGGCTTCAATCACGCCGGGGTCCATCTCACGCAGGCTGGTTTCCACCAGTCGGGCCACAAAGGGGAAGGCCGCGATCACCAGCGGAACGATGGTGGCGGTGGTGCCGATGGTGGTGCCCACGATCAGTTCGGACAGCGGGAACACGCAGATCATCAGGATCAGAAAGGGGATCGAGCGCAGAATGTTGACCACAATGTTCAGCGCCTGCATCAGCCAGCCGGGCAGGGGCAGAATGCCGTCCTTATCGCCGGCCACCAGCAAGACGCCCAGCGGCAGGCCCAGCACCAGCGCAAAGGCGGTGGCGAACACGGTGATGTAAAAGGTTTCCCAGATGGCAAAGCCGTAATCAAACAGGGTCATGCGCCGGTCACCTCCTCTGCCGTCACATCCTCAAAGGCTTCGATGTAGGCCATAGCCGCCCGAGCCTGAACCAGATCCTTGGGCAGCCGCAGCAGCATGCTGCCGTAGCAGTGGCCGTTCAGATCGCGGGTGTCGGCGCTCATCACGCTGACCAGAATGCCGGTGTCGGCGGCAAGGCTGGCGACCAGCGGCTTTTCGGTGCTGCTGCCGTTAAAGACAACGCGCACCACATGGTCGTCCGGTGCAAAGGCCGAAAACGCCTGTGCGGCACTGCCGCCGTTGGGGCTTACCAGCTTTTTGGCTGCGTCGCTCTGCGGGTTGGCGAAGATCTCCTGCACAAGGCCTTCTTCGGCCACCACGCCGCCGTCCAGAATGGCCACCCGGTCGCAGATGGCCTCCACCACGCTCATCTGATGGGTGATCACCACCACCGTGATGCCCAGCTTTTTGTTGATGTCCCGGATCAGACCCAGAATCTGCTGGGTGGTGCTGGGGTCCAGTGCGCTGGTGGCTTCGTCACACAGCAGCACCTTGGGGTCGGTGGCCAGCGCGCGGGCAATGGCCACACGCTGCTTCTGACCGCCCGAAAGCTGGGCGGGGTAGGCATTGGCCTTGTCGGGCAGACCCACCAGCTCCAGCAGCTCCATGGCGCGCTTTTCGGCGTCGGCTTTTTTCATGCCGGCCAGCTCCATGGGGAAACAGACATTTTTCAGGCAGGTGCGCTGCATCAGCAGATTGAACTGCTGAAAGATCATGGTAATGCTGCGGCGCTGGGCGCGCAAAGCGGCGGGGGTCAGATATTCCATCGCAACCCCGTCGATCACCACCGAACCCTCGGAGGGCCGCTCGAGCATGTTGATGCAGCGCACCAAAGTGGACTTGCCCGCACCCGACATACCGATGATGCCGTACACCGAGCCGTCCGGAATGGTCAGGTTGATGTTCTGCAGCGCATGCACCGTACCGCTTTGCATCACAAAGCTTTTGGAAAGATTTTTGATCTCGATCACAGAGAAAACTCCTTCAACAGCGGAATGATTACTTCTTCAGAGCGTCCAGGCTGGTCTGCTTGCCGCCGTAGATGCCCAGCGGCTCAACATGCACGCCCACCACAGTGCTCAGCTTGGTGCCGTGGCTGGCGTTGAACTCGTCCAGATAGGGCTGATGCTGGAAGTAGTTGGTGTCTACCTTGCCCTCGTCCACCACGGTGTTGGGCACGATGTAGTCGTCAAATTCCTGAATGTCCAGGGTGATGTCCTTGGCGGCCAGAATGCCGGAAGCGATCTCGAGGATCTCGGCATGGGGGGCGGGGCTGCAGGCGCAGCTGACGGTCACACCGCTCAGGGCGGCGTAATCGATGGAAGCATCGTAGCCGTCGCCGGGGTTTTCCACGGTGGATACCACGGCACCGCCGTAGGTGTCGGTGATGTAGTCGGCGACCGCCTTGCTGGACAGGGCAGCGGCCAGCGCCTTGATCTTGGGCTCGTTCTCGTTGCCGGTCTTGGCAACCAGAATGTTCACATAGGGGGAATCGGCGCCTTCCATGGTCAGGGCCTTTTCCATGGGGTTGATGCCGGCGGCGATGGCGTAGTTCGAGTTGATCACCGCGTAGTCCACGCTCTTCAGATGGTTGGGCAGCTGAGCGGCCTCAACCTCGTGGATGGTAATGTTATAGGGATTTTCGGCAATGTCGTTCTTGGTGGCGGTGATGGATACGCCTTCCTTCAGGGTGATGATGCCGTTGGCCTCCAGCAGCATCAGGGCGCGGGCTTCGTTGGTGGGGTCGTTGGGCACAGCGATCTCAAAGCCCTTTTTGCCGCCGCAGGCGGTCAGGCTCAGGTTCAGGCTGGCGCAGGCGGCGGCCAGGCCGGTGGCTTTCAGAAAATTACGGCGGGTGATCTTCATAATGTGTTCCTCCAGTTTTTGTTTCCTTCTTGATGGGTGAGCGGCGAACGATTGGCATTGGATCCGCAAAGAAGGAAACAAAAACGCTCCCGTCCCTGCGCGGCAATGCCGCCAAGGACGGGAGCGTATAAACAACTTCCGTGGTACCACCTTGTTTCGCTGTTTTTTCGCAAAAACAGCCTCAGTGCTGCGCCGCAGATGTTTGCGGTTACAGCCGGACGCTTTAACGGGCGTACCCGTCGCAGACTTACGGCTCATGCCCTTCGCCTGCGCTGCTCCAAGACCATTTTCGGCTTCCTGTATCCTGCCCGCTTACACCTGCCCGGGCTCTCTGGAAGGACCAATGCGAAAGCTTACTCTTCTTTTCAACGCATTTGGAATATTGCCAATAAAATACACCTGAACTGTATCATTTGTCAAGACTTTTTTTGCCCTTTTTCACGGCATTTCATCCGGCTGCACGGCGGGGGTGGCATGGGGCACAAAGTCTTCCATCCGGGTGCCCTGATAGGTCAAAAGCCCGGCGGTGCCGACCGGCCAGCGGGAATACAGGCGTTTGGGGATCCGCAGTTGCAAAACGGTGCCGGTTTCGGTTATAAAACGCAGCTGATACACCGCACCGGGGTCGCGGGTATACCAGCTGGCGTGGATGACATTGTCCCAGCGGATATCCCGGCCGGCTAGCACGGCGGCGGCGGTAAGAACCGGCTGCCGCCGCTCGTGCGAACCCTTTATAAGAACCGAGAAATAGATGCTGACCGGCACTGCAAGCATGGCCAGCATTATGAGCGCTTCGCCGGGCGAACCCTGTACCCGTTCCAGAAAGGCCACAAAGCCGTCGGCACCGCTGCCGAATTCTCCATGGCTCAGGTAGACGTTGACCATATCGGCCAGAAGAGCCAGCAGCCCGATGCCCGCAGCGATCGCAGCACACACCGCCAGCAGCATCCAGGAAAACTGCGGCTTTTCGGCCTCGGCCGTATCCCCGGCGGGCAGGGCGCTGGCTGCTGCTGCGGCGGCCAGTGCAGCCGCCAGCTCGGTAAGGGTGTATTCGGCCTTTTCTTCCAGGCCGTTCAAAGCGGCCAGTGCAGCTGCTTCGGTTTCCAGCGTTTGCTGCTTGCGGATGCGCAGCCCAGCCAGAACTGCGGGGGCGCTGTCCGGCCGGGCCTGCAGCTGCCGGATCTCAGCCACCGAAAAGCCGAACCGGCGCAGCACGGCAATGTCCTGCAATAACTGCACATCCGAGGCAAAAAAATCAAAGGTCTTTCGGCCGGTATGGTTTTGGGTGTAGTAGGGCTGCACCAGCTTTTGTTCAATATAAAAGCGAACGGCGCGGTCGCTCAGTCCGGTTTGGGCGCATACCTCTTTCATTTTCATATAGGGGCCCTCCTTTGCAGCCTGAGTATACAGTTTTACCCAAGGTAAAAGTCAAGACTTTGCGCAAAAAAGCCCCGCAGCGGCAGGGCTGCGGGGCGGCAAAGTGATTACTTCTTTTTGTGGGTGGCCTTCATTCGCTGCTCGTGGTTCAGAATCTGCTTGCGGATGCGCAGGCTTTCGGGGGTAACCTCCAGCAGCTCGTCCGGGGCCAGGAACTCCAGGCTGGCTTCCAGGCTCATGGGGCTGATGGGGATCAGCCGCAGTGCGTCGTCGCTGCCCGAAGCACGGGTGTTGGTCAGGTGCTTGGTTTTGCACACGTTCACGTCGATGTCCTCGCCGCTGGCGGTGTAGCCGATGACCATGCCCTCGTACACCTTGGTGCCCGCGCCGATCAGCAGGGTGCCGCGGCCCTGTGCGTTGAACAGGCCGTAGGTTACCGCGTCGCCGGTCTCAAAGCTGATCAGCGAGCCGGTGCTGCGGGTGGGGATCATGCCGGCCCATACCTCGTAGCCGTCGAAGATGGTGTTCATGATGCCTTCGCCGTGGGTGTCGGTCAGGAACTGGTTGCGGTAGCCGAACAAACCGCGGCTGGGCATGCGGAACTGCAGGCGCACCCGGCTTTCGCCCAGAGGGTCCATCTGCATCAGAATGGCCTTGCGCTGGCCCAGACCGGTCATCACCGCACCCTGGTATTCCACCGGCACGTCGATGACCACCTGCTCCATGGGCTCGTAGGTTTTGCCATCGATCACCTTGGTCAGCACGTGCGGGGGGCTTACCTGCAGCTCGTACCCTTCGCGGCGCATGGTCTCGATCAGAATGCTCAGGTGCATTTCACCACGGCCCATCACACGGAAGCTGTCGGTGGTGGCGCTGTCCTCCACCTTCAGGGCCACGTCTTTCAGCAGCTCTTTCTGCAGCCGGTCGCGGATCTGGCGGCTGGTCACGTACTTGCCCTCGCGGCCGGCAAAGGGGCTGTCGTTGACCGAGAAGGTCATCTCGACGGTGGGGTCGTTGATCTTAACAAAGGGCAGCGGCTCTACCTGGCTGGGGGCACACAGGGTGTTGCCGATGGTTACCTCGGTCAGGCCGCTGAAGGCCACAATGTCACCAGCCGACACATTGTCGCAGGGCACACGGCCGTTGGCCTGAAAATCGTACAGCTTGGTCAGGCGGCCTTTCATGCGCAGGTCGGGGTCGTGCCAGTCGCACACCACAACCTCGTCGCCGATCTTGGCCTTGCCGTTCTGGATGCGGCCGATGCCGATGCGGCCCACAAAGTCGTTGTAGTCCACGCTGCTGCACAGCATCTGGAAGGGGGCTTCGGGGTCACCCTCGGGGGGCTGCACCGCGTTCAGAATGGTTTCGAACATGGGCATCAGGTCGGTGCCGGGCACGTCCGGGTCCAGGCTGGCGGTGCCCTGACGGCCGCAGCAGAACAGCATGGGGCAGTCCAGCTGCTCGTCGCTGGCGCCCAGATCCATCAGCAGGTACAGCACCTCGTCGATGACTTCGGCCACGCGGGCGTCGGGGCGGTCAATTTTGTTGATGGCCACCACCAGGCTCAGGTTCTGCTGCAGGGCTTTCTGCAGCACAAAGCGGGTCTGGGGCATGCAGCCCTCGGCGGCGTCCACCAACAGCAGCACGCCGTTTACCATCTTCAGCACGCGCTCCACCTCGCCGCCAAAGTCGGCGTGGCCCGGGGTGTCAACAATGTTGATCTTCACACCCTTGTAGGTGCAGCTGCAGTTTTTGGCCAGAATGGTAATGCCGCGCTCGCGCTCGATGTCGCCCGAGTCCATCACGCGGTCGGCCACCTCCTGATTGTCGCGGAAGGAACCGCCCTGACGCAGCAGGGCATCCACCAGGGTGGTCTTGCCGTGGTCAACGTGGGCAATGATGGCGATGTTGCGCAAATCGTTACGAACCATAGATAAAACCTCTCGATCTGTTTCGCAAAAAAAGTTAACGATAAACCGTATAACACGGGGAAATTTGAGTAACCAACTTATTGTATTGCATCCGGCGCGTATTGTCAATATCGCATAAAACATTTTCCGAAAATTCGGCAGATTGATGAGGAGCTTCTGCCGAATGTAAAATTTTCTTGCGGAAACACATTCGACTGCAGGATTGTGTTATAATTGTTTCAAATAAATGCGTTACTATTTTGTCTTCGGGATCTGTTTTTTGAAAGGAGAGTCTGTATGCAACTCAGCTTTCTTGGTGCTGCCCGTGAAGTAACCGGCAGCTGTACACTGCTTACCGTAAACGACAAACACATTCTGGTGGACTGCGGCATGGAACAGGGGGCCGACACCTACGAAAACCAGCCCATGCCCATTGCGGCGGGCGAGGTGGACGCGGTGTTGGTCACCCATGCCCACATCGACCACACCGGCCGTATTCCGCTGCTGGTCAAGCAGGGATACAAGGGCCCCATCTATGCCACCAACGCCACCACCAGGCTGTGCGACGTGATGCTGCGCGACTCGGCCCATATTCAGGAGTTTGAGGCCGAATGGCAGAACCGCAAGGGCAAGCGCAAGGGCCAGCCGCTGGTCGAGCCTTTGTATGATATGATGGATGCCCAGACCGCCCTGACCCAGTTTGTGCCCTGTGCCTATAACCGCACCATCGATATTCTGGACGGGGTGCGCATCCGCTTTGTGGATGTGGGCCATCTGCTGGGCTCGTCCAGCATCGAGGTGTGGGTTACCGAAAACGGCACCACCACCAAGCTGATCTTCTCGGGCGACATCGGCAACGACGGCCAGCCCATGCTGCGCGACCCCGTGCCGATGGAAGGCGCCGACTATGTGATCATGGAGTCTACCTACGGTGACCGCAAACATGCCGCCCACCGCCCCGACTATGTCAAGGAACTGGCCGGCATCCTGCAGGAAACCTTCGATCAGGGCGGCAACGTGGTCATTCCCAGCTTTGCGGTGGGCCGCACGCAGGAGCTGCTGTATTTCATCCGCGAGATCAAGCAGGAGGGGCTGGTGAAAGGGCACGACGGCTTCCCCGTGTATGTGGACAGCCCCCTTGCCATCGAGGCCACCCGCATCTTTACCAGCGGTGTGACCGAGTGTTTTGACGAAGAGGCCATGGTGCTGGTACGGGATGGGGTCAACCCCATCACCTTCCCCAACCTGAAGCTGTCGGTGACTGCCGATGATTCCAAGCAGATCAATGCCGACAAGGCCCCCAAGGTGATCATTTCGGCCTCCGGCATGTGTGAAGCCGGCCGTATCCGCCATCACCTCAAGCACAACCTGTGGCGCAAGGAAAGCACCGTGCTGTTCGTGGGCTATCAGGCCAACGGCTCGCTGGGCCGCATCCTGCTGGACGGCGCGGTTCGGGTCAAACTGTTTGGCGAAGAGATCGAGGTGGATGCCCGGATCCGCCAGCTGACCGGCCTGTCGGGCCATGCCGACCGCAGCGGCCTGCTGGACTGGCTGCAGGTCATGGCCAAAAAGCCTGCCCGGGTGTTTGTCAACCACGGCGACGACGAGGTGGCCGCCCTGTTTGCCCGCGATCTGAACGAGATGGGCTATCAGGCGGTGGCACCCTATAACGGCGAGGTTTGGCAGCTGCAGGGCACCGAAAGCACCTGCGTCGAAGAAGGCAATATGCATAAGCTGGAAAAGCGGCGCAGCAGCAACACCCGCTCCAACACGGTGTACCAGCGCCTGCTGGCGGCCGGCCAGCGTCTGCTGGCGGTTATCACCCGCAACGAGGGCGGCGCCAACAAGGATCTTGCCCGTTTTGCCGACCAGATCAACGCTCTTGCCGACAAGTGGGACAGATAATGCAATAAAAAAGCGGCTGCCGAAAGTTTCGGCGGCCGCTTCATTTTTACTGTTTTTTTGGTCTGTCCCACACACTCTGCATCACAATGCCGCCTACGATCAACACCAGTGCGGCCATCGCCTGCGGGTGCAGCTGTTCTTTAAGGAACACCGCCGACACCCCCACCG
>JAFULE010000146.1 GCA_017483235.1 Faecalibacterium sp.
GCCTTGCCGTTGCGTTTATGTTCCATTTTGCCGGGCTTTCGTCCGCTGCTGCCACCGCCGCCTACACTGCTGCTACAGCACTGGCCAAAACCACCGCAGCCCCGACTGTGCTGTTCTGGAAGGGCGTGCTGTGCAACCTGTGTGTCTGCCTTGCCGTGTGGTGCGCTGCCAAAATGAAAAGCGAAAGCGGCAAGCTGATCATGGTGGTGTGGTGCATCCTCATCTTTATGCTGTGCGGCTTCGAGCACAGCGTAGCCAACATGAGCATCATTCCGCTGGGGCTGTTGACTGGAGCCGAGGGGGTAACCCTTGCCGGTTTCGCAAAAAACCTGCTGTTTGTAACGGTTGGCAATTTTACGGGCGGCTTTGGTTGTGTGGCCCTGCCCTACTGGTTTATTTCGAAGCAAAAGTAAGTTGTTCCGGCCGTGGGCCGCAAAATAAATCCAAATTCATCTCTGACGTTTTTTGAAAGGAAGAATGCCATTATGATGTCTGATATTCAAATTGCACAAGCCGCAACCATGAAGCCGATCACCGAGATCGCCGCCGGCCTTGGCCTGCCCGATGAGAGCGTGATCCCCTACGGCCGCTACAAGGCCAAGATCGACCATCGCCTGATCCACAAGGCCGACAAGCAGGGCAAGATGATCCTTGTCACCGCCATCAGCCCCACCCCTGCCGGCGAGGGCAAGACCACCACCAGCGTTGGCCTGGCCGATGCGTTGTGCAAGATGGGCAAAAAGACCATGCTCTGCCTGCGCGAGCCCAGCCTGGGCCCTGTGTTCGGCGTAAAAGGCGGTGCTGCCGGCGGCGGCTATGCTCAGGTGGTGCCCATGGAGGATATCAATCTGCACTTTACTGGCGACCTGCACGCCATTGGCACCGCCAACAACCTGCTGGCTGCCATGATCGACAACTCGATCCAGCAGGGCAACCCCCTGAACATCGATCCCCGCCGGGTGACCTGGAAGCGCTGCATGGACATGAACGACCGTCAGCTGCGCTTTATCGTAGACGGTCTGGGCGGCAAGATCAACGGCACCCCCCGCGAGGACGGCTTTGATATCACTGTTGCCAGCGAGATCATGGCCATCTTCTGCCTTGCCACCAGCATCACCGACCTGAAGGATCGGCTGAGCAAGATCGTCTGCGCCTACACCTACGACGGCAAGCCGGTCACCGCCGGTGAGATCGGTGCCGCCGGTGCGATGACCGCCCTGCTGAAGGATGCCATCGACCCCAACCTGGTGCAGACGCTGGAGAACAACCCCGCCATCATCCACGGCGGCCCCTTTGCCAACATTGCCCACGGCTGCAACAGCGTCATGGCCACCAAGCTGAGCCTGTCGCTGGCCGATTATGTGGTCACCGAGGCCGGCTTTGGTGCCGATCTGGGTGCCGAGAAATTCCTGGACATCAAGTGCCGCAAGGCCGGCATCGCCCCCAGTGCCGTGGTGGTGGTTGCCACCGTGCGCGCCCTGAAGAGCCACGGCGGCGTGCCCAAGGCCGAGCTGAACCAGCCCAATCTGGAGGCTGTGAAGAAGGGCATCGTAAACCTGGGCCGTCACATCGAGAACATGAAGGACCAGTTCGGTCTGCCGGTTGTGGTAGCGGTCAACGCCTTCCCCACCGACACTGCCGAAGAACAGGCCTATGTGGAGCAGTACTGCGCCGAGCTGGGCGTGCCCTGCGCGCTGAGCGAGGTGTTCGCCAAGGGCGGCGAGGGCGGTCTGGCCCTGGCCGAGAAGGTTCTGGAAGTGATGGAGGATCGCGCCATCAACTTCACCTACCCGCTGGAGGCCGGCCTGTGCGAGAAGGTCGAGGCCGTTGCCAAGAAGATCTACCGTGCCGACGGGGTGAACTTCAGCGCCGCCGCCAAAAAGACCATTGCCGAGCTGGAGGCCATGGGGTACGGTGACCTGCCGGTTTGCATTGCCAAGACCCAGTATAGCTTCAGCGACAACGCCAGCCTGCTGGCCGCCCCCACCGGCTTTACCATGGAGGTGCGCGAGGTACGCCTAAGTGCCGGTGCCGGCTTTGTGGTGGTGATCTGCGGTGCCATTATGACCATGCCCGGTCTGCCCAAAAAGCCCGCTGCCATGGCCATTGATGTGGATGCCGACGGCAAGATCAGCGGCCTGTTCTAAGCTGCACTTTCCGTAACAAATCAATCACCCCGCCGCTGCATCCAGTGCAGCGGCGGGGTCGTTTTATGCTGGTGCATACGGAACTTGAGCCTTTCGCGTCGCCAGAAGGCTTCGGATGTATCAATATGCTTTCTCTTCCACAAATGTCCCTATCGTTTTTCTTTGCCGTGGCAAAAAAAGAAGAGCTTCTCTGTGCAAAACGCCACTTTACAATCGGCGCGCAGGCATAGTATCATAATTTGGTATGTGACATTTTTCGATCGGAGGTCTCCGTTTTGATACGCTACAAAAAAAAGATTTTTGATATCCTGCAGATTGGCCAGAACCACACCAAGCTGGACAAGTTTGTGGATGTATTTCTTGCGGCAACCATCTTTGTCAACCTGTTTGTCACCCTGTTCAGCACCTTTGAAGAAGCAAAGCCCTACAAAACGCCGCTTTATGTGGTGGAGTTCATCACCATTATGATCTTTGCGGTCGAGTATCTGCTGCGTGTCTGGACGGCGGAATATCTCTACCCCAAAATGACCCCCACACAGGCGAAGCTGAAGTTCATGCAGTCCTTTTTCGGCATCATTGATCTGCTGACCATTGTGATCTTCTTTTTGCCCATGTTCTTCTCGGCAGGCACTGCGGCATTCCGCATGCTGCGTGTGGTGCGCCTGTTTCACCTGTTCAAGGCCAACCAGTACTACGATTCGTTCAGCGTCATCACCGAGGTTCTGCGGGAAAAGCGGGATCAGATCATCTCCTCGGTGTTTCTGATTCTTGTAATGATGACCGCCTCCTCTCTTACCATGTACAGTCTGGAACACGAGGCACAGCCCGAGGTGTTCCAAAACGCCTTTTCGGGTATCTGGTGGTCGGTGTCCACCCTGCTGACGGTGGGGTACGGCGATATCTACCCGGTAACCACACTGGGCAAGGTAATGGCCATTATTATCTCCTTTCTCGGTGTAGGCATGGTGGCGATCCCCACCGGTATCATTTCGGCCGGCTTCGTCGAGCATTACACCCGCATGAAAAACGCCGCCAACTATATGGACGAAAAGAGCGTCCGGTTCGTTGCCATTCAGGTGACCGAAAAGCATCCGTTTAAAGATATGCTCGTGCGGGATATCCGGCTGCCCATGGGTTTGATCATGACGGTCATCCTGCGCAACGACGAAGCACTGCTGCCCAAGGGCGATGTGCACGTCATGGAAGGCGATAAGGTCGTCATCGCAGCCGAGGCGTACAAGGAAGATGCCGAAATTGAACTGAAGGAGATTGAGATCAAGAAAAACCACCCTTGGGTAGGCCAGCGCATCCGCAGCCTGAACATCTCGCGCCAGACCCTGATCGTATACATCAAGCGGCGCAACAAGGTCATCATTCCCAACGGCGATACAATCATCCGTGCCAACGACATTATGGTGGTTTACACCAAGCACGATCTGGAAGAATTGATGAGCGATTTCCAGATGGAACTTTAATACAAATAAAAGCACCCCCTCAACCGGAAGCAGTTCCGATTGTGGGGGTATTTTTGCGTTATTTTCTGCGTTTGGGCGGCGGCACGCCCAGCATCAGGCTGATGCCGATGGCCAGTGCACAGGCAACCTTCAAGGTTTCGGCGCCTTTGGCGGCAAAGGCTACTGTGTCGCCCTGAATAAAGTGGTAAGCGGTATAGTAGATGCCGGCACCGGGCACCAGCGGGAAGATGCCGCTGATGAGAAAGATGGTAACCGGAGCCCTGCCGGTTATTGCAAAAACACGGGCCAGCAGGGTAAGCGGAATTGCCGCGATCAAGGTAGCCATCACCGTGGTGGATTGGCCCAGCATCATCAGCGAATACACCAGCCAGCCTACCGCACCGGTAATGCCGCAGGCAACGTAGTGCCGCCGGGGCACACAGAACACCACCGCAAAGCAGATGGTGCCGACGAACGCAGCCGCCACCTCGGCCAGACTCCGGGGCAGGGCTGCAAACAGCTCGCTCATACCGGCACACC
>JAFULE010000014.1 GCA_017483235.1 Faecalibacterium sp.
AAACACACCCATCTGATACAGCATGCGGGCGTTTTCGTTCTTGGCAAGGCGGCTGTAGGTGCTTTTTTTAGCAGCCGAAACTGCAATGTCAAACTCCGGGCTTCGCAGCGCATCGTGCTGGCCAAAGCCTCCCGCCACCACCCGGGGCAGCAGCCCCGCGTTGGAAAAGCCGGCAAAGGCGGCTTCTCCCCCCTGCCCGGTAATGCGGAACATCCGCGGCTCGGTATAAAACTGGCGCATCAGCTCGATGCACAGATAGCACTCCTTGACAAAGGCGCGGTAGCTGCTTTTTACCATGTCCCGGCTCAGCTTGCTGCCGGCCTCCTGCAAAGCGGCAATGGCCGAGGCGGCGGTCACGCCGCTGGCAGTTCCGCCCTGCGAAAAGTCACGGTTGCCGCTGGTCTCCTTCAGTTCCAGAATACGGTCGTTCAGATAGGTCAGGCAGCTGGCGTCCATGGCCCGCACCGATTGCTGACGGAAGTTTTCCTCGGTCAGCCGGCCGGTAAAATGCACCACATCCCGGCTGAAATCGGTCAGCTCCTGCTCGTTTACACCAGTGTTGTCCGCCAGAAAATAACGGGGCTTTGCGGCCAGCAGGGCGTTTTCCTGCATGACCTGGTTCAGCTTGTCAATGGCGGTCTGGCAGTCCTTCATCACGTCGATGTAACCAAAACCGGCGGGGGTGTCCTCTTCCACAAACAGGGTGTCGAATACGAAGGGATACTTGCCGTGGTCGTAATAGCCCCGGTCGTACAGGGCAGGGATATTCTCGCTGGCATACAGCACCACATCGTTGCAGAACTTGCAGTAGTGCACCACGGTGCGGCTGCCACGGCGCACCTTGTAATACCAGTCCACCACAAGGCTTTTTTCGCTGGTATCCACCATGTCGTCGTGCACATAGGTGGCCACGTCCACCGTGTGGCCGGTGTGGCCGTTCAGCTGAGGCCACTGCTCCAGCAAGGCTTCGTTGTCCACCAGTGCAAGACTGAAAAAGTGGGGGCTTTGCTGAATGTCGCTGATGCCCGGCTGCCAGAACAGCATCAGCAGATCCATTTTGCGGATGGCGATCTCACCAAGGCCGCCGGCAGCGGCGCTGTCCCAGAAAACGCCCTTGACGCCGGTGCCCTGCTTGAGCTTGTACCACCAGGTGTCGCTGTACACCTGCTCGTATTCGCAGCGCTCCAGCAGGGCGGGCAGCACCGCCGAAAGCTGGCGGGCGGCGGGCAGATCATCCTCGGCGCGGGGCAGCACCGAGGGTTCGGGGTAGTTGTCCATAGCGTCGGCATGCTTGTTGGCCAGCGAGTTGAACAGCCATGCCGAGGCCGGCTGGGCCTTGCCCTCCATCAGGTGATTTTTGTACTGCTTCCAGTGGGCCATTTTGAACCACAGCTCGTTGTCCACAATACGGCGATCCAGGCTGGCCTTGCCCTGCCGGTACTTCTGCAGAAGATCGGCGGCACGGGCCACCTGCTCGGGGCCGATGGGCAACTGCTGTTCCATAGCGGTTTCGATGGTTTGGTTGTGCATAGGGTGCGCCCTCCTTGAACGCAAAATATTAAGATTTCTAAGTTTTTAAACCCGAAAAAAGCGCACCGTACGGGGCGAAAGCTCCAGTGGGTCGTCGGTACGGGGCGGTGGGGCGGCGTGCTTGCGGGGCGAGATGGGGTTTTCCATCAGTACATAGCGGCACTCGTCGTAGATATGGTCTTCCTGCCCGGTGTTCACATCCTCCACGTCGGCGGTGTCGTACACCAGATTGGGAATGGTGCGGATAAAATGCCGGCAGGTGTTGAACACCTGAAACATGGGCCGGCCGTCGGCATCGAAGGCAAAGCGGTAATGATACTGCATCTTGCCGGCCAGCCGGGTGTTGTCGCCGGGGGCCCAGTGGATGAAATTGGGGGCGCGCTCCATCATGGCGGCAATGCTTTCGCCCCGACTTTCGTCAAAGATTGCGGGATCGGCCACACTGCGGATCACCCTGCCCTTCAGCATGGGGTCGGTGGTTTCGATTTCGCGGATGCGGCGGGCCTGCTCGCCGGGGTCGATGCGCAGGCCGGTGTTGGGGGTATCGGTGCAGCCATAAAATTCCCGGATACGGTACAGCCGCCCCTCGTCATCGGCGGCGTACCAGCCCACCGAAAAGGGCTTGGAAAAGCCGAAGTCGTACCCGCGCCAGATCTTCCACCAGCTGGGAATGGCAAAGGGCTCGATCACGTGGGTCCAGCGCTGATCCTTGTAGTGGGCGGGGTCGTCCCGCCATTCGGTGAATACCTGTCCCTCAAAGCTGTCCCACCGGCCGTACAAAAGCGCCTGCCGCTCGGCTTCGGGCAAGGCGGCCAGACTGGCCAGATACTGCGGGTCGTTCTGCAGCAGCTTCTGGTTGTCAAAGATGGTGGAGGGCACAAACACCCTGCTGCGCTGCAGACGGATGGGCTTGCCGCCCGGCCCGGTGATGGTGTACTGCTCGGTGATGGGGGTCAGGGGCGGGGCGGGGGCAATAAAGCGTTCGCGTACCCAGCCGTGGCCCACCCCGCCGGGGTTGGTGGCTGCCCGCAGATATACCCGGGTACCCGGGCCGGTGGGGCGGTTGCGGCTGAGCATATAACTGTATTCCTCCCACTGAAAATGGGTCAGCTCATCAAAGGCGATAAAATCATAGGCCTTGCCCTGATAGTTGATGCGGTCTTTTTTGTACTGCATGCTGCCAAAATAGATTTTGGCCCCCGAGGGAAAGGTCCAGCAATGGGCCGTGGCATTGTACACCGCATCGGGAAAACAAGCCGAATAGATGGCCCGGCTGCGGTCCACCAAATCGGTCATCTGAGGGTAGGTTTTGCGCAAAATCAGTCCCCGGTAATGAGGAATGTGCACCTGCCGCAGTGCTTCGGCCAACAATGCGTCGCTTTTGCCGCCGCCGGCCGCACCGCCGTACAGCACCTCTTCTTCGGGGCGGGCCATAAACATGGCCTGCCGAGGCTGAGGTGCCCACACCGTTTCAGTCTTCGGGTTCATACAGCTTCACCTCCGGCAGAATCACCACCCCCGCCGTCTGACGGGCAGCCTGGTCCGGCTCCAGTGTTTTGACCACCGCGGTCACATCCTTCAGCACGGCGGTCAGCTCTTTCAGCTCCCGGTTGCCGCCCTCTTCCCCACCCTGCTGGCGCTGGCGTGCATCGGCCACCGCGTCGGCCAGCATGCTGCTTAACGTACGGGCCGCTGTACGCAGCTCATCCAGTGCGGGGGGTATCTTTTTGCGTGGGCTCATGCAGCGTCCCCCTTTCGGGCCGGGCGGTGCGGCAGCGCGGCAGGTTCGGGCCGCGGCTGCTGGCTTTGTGCCAGTGCCGTTTCCAGCCCGCGCTGCTGTGCCAAACGCAGCTGTTCTGAATCCATCCTGTTCCCTCCTTTTTTCAAGCGGTAACCTTTTGCTACCTCAAAAGTAACTTGAAGTAACTCGAATTATAGCTTATGTAACTTCATTTGTCAACCCCTGCCTGTTTTGGGTTACTTTCTGCCCCAAAACGCTACTCTTCAGGTTATTTTTGTGCTATAATGTCGTCGTAACTTCATCAAACGGGAGGCACCACCATGGAACAGTTCACCACACAGGGCCAGCGCATCCGGCAGATGCGTCGGCAAAAGCGCTACACCCAGGACTATGTGGCCGCCCAGCTGAACACCACCAAACAGGCCATTTACAAATACGAAACCGATATCGTGCACAATATCCCGCCCGAAAAGCTGGAAAAGCTGGCCCGGCTGCTGGGCTGTTCGGCTGCCTACCTGCAGGGGCTGACCGACGACCCCGGCGCTATGCCGGCCGATCGTGCCCTTCCGCCCTCCTCGCCCCTTTTGCAGCAGCTGACCGAAACGGTGCAGGCCCTGCCCGCCGCCGAACAGCAAACGGTGCTGCAGTTCGCCCGGTTTCTGGCCGCCAACACCGGCATCATCAGCAAATAACAAAAACCCGCCCGCCGCAGTGGAGCACTGCGGCGGGCGGGTTGCTTTTCCATTATTCTTTTCCAAAATGCTTTCTGCACTGCAGCGCCAGCGCGGCAAAGCAGACCACTGCCTGCACGGCACGGCTGGCCACGGTGGCCCATGCAGCACCGGCGGTGCCCATGGCAG
>JAFULE010000147.1 GCA_017483235.1 Faecalibacterium sp.
CCCGACTGGCCCGGGGGCAGCGGCGCGCCGGTGACGGGATGAGCAATTTTGCCCTCCACATGGCTCATAAAATGGCCCACCGTGGTGGCCCGCAGCTCCAGCGGGTCGGCAAAGCTGGCAGTGGTAATGCCGGCGGTGGCTTCGGTTTGCCCAAGGCTGGACAACAAGGTAAACTCGAACTTCTGCTCAATTTCCTTGAACATGGCGGGCGGGTACATGCTGCCGCCGATAAAGCCCACCCGCAGACTGGAAAGATCCCACCGGGCAAAATCCTGCCGGCAGAGGATGGCATGGTACAAGGTGGGCACACAGCTGAACACGGTGCACCGCCGCTGCACAATGGCATTGAGCAGCGCCGCGGTGCGGCGGCTTTGGGGCAGGTGCAGGCAGGCACCCACCGCGCAGGCGGCCATCACATTGACCGACAGGCAAAAGCAATGGAACACCGGCATGGCCACACAGAACTTGTCTTTTTCGGTGGCGTGCAGGTCATACGCCTGCTGCAAGCCGCTGTTGGCCCGGCTGTAATGGCTGCTGAGCACCGCCTTGGGGCTGCTGGTGGTGCCGCTGGTGTACAGGATGGTGGCGGTGTCCTGCGGGGAAACCGCAGCTTCGGCCGCAGCCAGCGCCTCGGGCGGGGCAATGGTTTTGTGCAGCTGCTCGAGGATGGTGTAGCCGTAGTTCTGCCCGCTTTGGCCGATGTACAAAATCTGCCGCAATTTGGGCAGCTCGCCGCACAGACCAAACACCTGTGTGGGGAAATGCACCTCTTTATAGCCGTCGCCGATCAGCAGCCATGCCACATCGCTGCGGCGCAGCAGCTCGGTCAGCTCGCGGCGCTGCAGGCTGGTGTTCAGCATGGTGGCCACCGCGCCGATGCGGGTGACCGCATAGAGCATAAAGATGGTATTGGGCTCGGCTTCGCACCAGATGCCCACATGATCGCCTTTTTTTACCCCGCAGCCCAGCAGCATACGGGCCAGGGTGTCCACATGACGGTCCATCTGGGCATAGGTCCACTCTTTGTCGCCGTATTCCAGCGCCACATTGCGGGGGTACTGCTGCGCCGTGCGGCGCAGCAAAGCGCCGATGGTGATATTTTCCAATGGCAGGGCCATACGATTGGTCGCTTCCTTTCGGGGTTTTTATCAGGAATTTCGGGGCTCTTCGTTGCGGCTCAGCCGCTGCTGCAGCACCCGTTCGTAATACAAAATGACCTGACAGCTGAACAGCAGCCGCTGGCACAGGCCGCCGTCTTCAAAATCGATGCTGCAGATGGAACGGATCTGGTTGATCTTGTTGGCCACCGTGTTGCGGTGCATGTACAGGGTTTCGGCGGTGCGCTTTAAGTCCTGACTGTTCTGCAGGTAATAGAACAGCACATCCCGCAGATTGGTGCGGTGGCTTTCGTCGTAGCGGGTCAGATGCACCACAATGGGGTGCACCAGATACATAATATCGGAATGGCTGAACAGGCTCATGTACCGCTGGGTGCACAGGTCGATAATCTGGTACATACCGTACCGCTCGTAGTGATAGATGCGCTCGCCCCGCTGCAGGTTGAGCCGCTCGGCCACCAGACCGGTGCGGCGGGTCAGGCTGTACAGGGTGTTCAGCTTGCCGTAATCGCGGGTGGAGTTGGACACCATCATCCGCAGCTTGTTCTGCTTGAGGGCTGCGGTGATGTTGGCCTCGTTTTCGATCACGCCAAAGGTCTGCCGGTCGAAAAACTGGAAGCCGACGATCTCTTCGTCCACCATGTCTTTGTTCAGAAACAGGCAGCAGCCCGGCATGGCGGCCCGCAGCTGCTGCAGGGGGGCGGTCCAGTCCTCCCGCTTGGCCTGCTCGTCGGGCACCACCACGATCAGCCGCACATAGGGCTGATAATTGGGGCAAAGCTGGCGCAGCTGCTGCTGAATTTCCACCGTGCCCTGCATGGTGCGGCTGCGGATCTGCCGCCACAGCTGCAAAAGGCGGTCCTGCTGCTGGGCGTCGGCACCGGGGGTAACCACCGCGTGCTTTTCAAACCGCTTGGCAATGGCCTTGGTCAGCCGGTTGTACAGGGTGCTGAGGGGGCAGCTGAACTCCACCACCGTCATATCATGGCAGGCCGGCAGCTTGGCCACCTGACCCGCTTCGGTTACATTGGCCACCAGCAGATAGGACGCCGGCTGCACATATGCCCCGGCCAGCCAGTCGGCCGCCTGCCCGGCTTCGGCCAGATAGATCACGCCGGTGCAGACGGTATCCTGATCGTCGGCCATCTCGATGCGGGTGTCGGCCTGAATATCGGGCGCACTGCGCTTGACCGATACGATCAGGGTGCGCATCTGCTGCAAAACAAGATCAAAATTATCCTTCATGGCGGCTCCTTTTTTCACCGGCTGCAGCAGATGGCAGCCGGCGCTTTTTGCGGGGTTTTGTATCCCTTTTATTATACCGCCATGCGACTGGTTTTACCAGTTCTTTGCCGCAGTTTTCGAACAAATTCGGCCAACTTTTTGTGTTTTTTGCACATTTGGTCGGGGGCAAAAAGTGCGTCGAAAACAAGAATTCTTCACCTTTGTTATTTTTCTTGCAATGTGCTTTTTGCTGTGTTATGGTGGATACAGGAGCCATTTTTTCGGCGCTATGCCGAACAACACCCCATAAAAGGAGGAAACGCTTATGACCGAACGCGTAAAACGCATGAAGGAAAGCCTGCGCATCAGCAAGTACCCGCTGTGTGTCGAGCTGTTCCGTCTGGCCAACGAGTCGCTGGAAAAAACCGGCGGCGAGCCGATGCTGCTGCGCCGTTCCAAACTGCACGCCAACATTCTGGACAACATCACCATCTTCATCGAGCCGGACGATCTGCTGTGCGGCTCGGGTGCCTCCAAGCCCTTTGGCCTGGAGATGCAGTACGAGTACGGTGTGTGGACCCGCGACGAGGTGGAAAGCCTGAAAAGCGAGATCTACACCATCACCCCCGAGGATGAAGAAGAGCTGTACCGCCTGAACGACCGCTTTGCCGGCAACACCGCCAACGCCAACCTTGTGGAGACCATGGGCAAGAGCCTTGGCCAGAACGAGCGGCTGTGGCCCTTTATGAAAAGCGGCACCATTCTGCCCCCCTGGAAGGACCGCACCGGCGGCAGCGGCGGCGGCTTTGCCATGTCGGGCTACGGCCTTGGCCCCGGCTTTTCGCTGGTGGCGGTGGATTACGCCAAAATTCTGAATCAGGGTGCCAAAAGCATCATTGAAGAGGCCAAGCAGTGCCTGGCCGATCTGCGCTACGAAAGCCCCGACATTCTGGAAAAGCGCGACTTCTGGGAAGGCACCGTGATCGTGTTCGAGGCATGGGTGCGCTTTGCCAACCGCTATGCCGATCTGGCCGAGAAGATGGCCGCCGAAGAGCAGGACGCAACCCGTAAGGCCGAACTGCTGGAGATGGCCCGCATCTGCCGCAAGGTGCCCTACGAGCCGGCCGAAACCTTCCGCGAGGCACTGCAGAGCTTTTGGTTTACCTTCCTGCTGTGCTGCCCCAGTCCCACCACCAGCGCCGGCCGCTTTGACCAGTACATGTACCCCTTCTACCGCAAGGACATTGATGAGGGCCGCATTACCGATGCCGAGGTGCTGGAGCTGCTGGAGATCATGCGCTGCAAGTGCATGAAGATCAACCGCGTGTCGGGCAAGGCCAACCGCGCCAAGAACGCCGGCATGGCCAAGTGGTACAACTGGACCATCGGCGGCCAGAAGGCCGACGGCAGCGATGCCACCAACGAGCTGAGCTATCTTTTGCTGGATGCCGCCATCGACACCCATCTGCCCCACCACACCGTAACGGTGCGCGTGCACAAGGGCACCCCCGAAAAGCTGATGATCAAGGCGCTGGAGTGTGTGCGCAGCGGCATTGGCATGCCGGCCTTTGTGGGTGACGAAAGCTACATCAACTTCTTTACCAACCAGAGCGAAACCAACCGTCTGACCGTGGAACAGGCCCGCGACTGGTGCTGCACCGGCTGTGTGGACGGCAACGTGCAGGCCATTACCCGCACGCAGGTTGCCTGCTTCTTCATCATCCCGCAGGCCATGGACATTGCCCTGCACAACGGCTACTGCCGCTTTACCAGGGAAATGGTGGGCAAGCCGGTGGGCGATGTGACCAAAATGGAAACCTTTGAACAGGTAAAGGAAGCAGTATTTGACCAGATCCGCTATCTGATGCGGATGGCCAACGAGCGCATCAACGTGGAGATGATCGCCGAGCGCGATTTGTTCCCCGATGTGTTCCGCAGTGCCTTGATGAAGGACGGCGTGAAGGTTGGCAAGGACATGTACAACCGCCGCTTCGACTTTGAAAACGGCGCGGTTCTGGGCGCGGTTGGCGCGGTGAACTGCGGCAACGGCCTGTACGCCATTCAGCAGCTGGTGTTTGAGCAGAAGAAGTACACCATGGCCCAGCTGATGGAAGCGCTGGACGCCGACTGGGTGGGCTACGACGAGATGCGTGCCGACTTTATGGCCCAGCCCAAATACGGCAACAACTTTGCCCCTGTGGACGAGATGGTGGCCGAGATGTACAAGCTGCATGCCGACACCTGCCTGAGCCTGCCCTGCGTATACGGCGACAGCCTGAAGCCCAACGCCATTTCCATTTCGGCCCATCAACCGGGCGGCATGGTCACCGGAGCTACCCCCGACGGCCGCAAGGGCGGCGAAATTCTGGCCGATGCATCCCTGTCGCCGGCACACGGCACCGACAAGAACGGCCCCATCGCGGTGTTCCAGAGCGCCATGCGGGTGGATCAGGACCCCTACCAGGGCACCCTGATGAACATGAAGTTCCACCCCACTGCCCTGAAAACCGAAGAGGATCTGGCCAAGCTGGGCGGCATGATCCAGACCTACCTGACCAACGGCGGCAAGCACGTGCAGTTCAACGTGGTGACCACCGAGGAAATGCAGGACGCCAAGATCAATCCCGATGACCACAGCGAGCTGGTGGTGCGCGTGGCAGGCTACAGCGCCTATTTCACCCGCCTGACCCCCGGCATTCAGGACGAGGTCATCCATCGCATGGAGCAAAACCTGTAACCCCATTTTTCCCGCAATCGGAATTACGGCAGACTGTGCAGCCCGCGGCGGGGGGTTGCGTTCCCCCCGCCAATACTAAAAAAGAGAGAGGAAATTTATTATGGCACTTGCTCTTTGTATTCTGGCCATCATCGTTTCCATCGTGATCGGCTATAAATTCAAGCTGAATACCGGCATCATCGCCCTGGGCTTTGCCTTTATCATCGGCAACCTGGTCATGGGCATGAAGGTCAATTCGATCATCGCCTACTTCCCCACCACCATCGTGTTCTGGCTGATCGCCATTGCGGTCTTCTTCAACTACGCCACCGAAAACGGCACCATGGCCGTGATGGGCAAAAAGCTGCTGTACGCCATGGGCGGCAACGCCAAGCTGATCCCCATTGCGGTTGCCCTGGTATCCGCCATCGTGGGCGGTCTGGGCGCCGGCGCTTCCACCCCCGCCATCGTGGGCCCCTTTGCCTTTGTGATGGCCCTGTCGGCCGGCGTTGACCCGGTGCTGACCTGCATTGCTATCACCTTTGGCAACCTGGTTGGCTCCAACAACCCCTTCAACGGTTACGGCGGCGTGATTGGCCGCAACCTGATCATGGACAACGGCGTGGCCGAGGATCTGGCTCTGCAGGCCGGCATCTACTGCTGGATCAACTGCGCCATCATCACCGTGATCACCATCGCGTTCTTTTACATCATCCGCAAGGGTTACAAGGCCCAGAAGGTCACCGTGGAAAAGCCCCCGCAGTTCAACGAGGTACAGCGCAAGACCTGCGCGATCGTGATCGCCGCATTCGTGTTCATGGTTCTGCCCCCGATCCTGAACACCTGGTTCCCCTCCCCCTTCATGAAGGCTCTGAACAACTTCTGCCAGCCCCAGGTGATCATGATCATCGGCGCCATTCTGTGCGCTCTGCTGAAGCTGGGCGACGAAAAGGTGGTCATCCGCAAGATGCCCATCAGCACCATCGTGATGATCATTGGCGTGTACACCCTGATCAAGGTTGCTGCCGAAGCCGGTCTGGTGGACGTGATCGCCAACCTGCTGACCAGCGCCATTCCCTCCTGGCTGGTGCCCGGCGCCATCGTGGTGTTTGCCGCCTTCCTGAGCTTCTTCTCCAGCTCCACCTCCACCGTTATGCCCCTGATGTACCCGCTGGTTCCCGCCCTGGCTGCTGCCACCGGCCTGAACCCTGTGGCCCTGTACACCTGCGTGTTCTTCGGCGGCCTGAGCACCAGCTGCTCGCCCTTCTCCACCGGCGGCGCCATCTGCATTGCCGCCTGCCCCGACAACCAGGTAAAGGAAGAGCTGTCCAACAAGATGATCTTTGCTGCGCTGGTTGTGCCCGTGCTGACCTTTATCGCCGCCGAGATCGGTCTGTTCAACTTCTTCCACATCTAACCTGCGCGCCCCTTGGGGCGGCAGCCGCTGTTTTTACTGTCACAGTCTGTCCGATCTAATCTGAATCCGCGGATAAAAAGCGCCCCGCCCGAACCATGGTTCGGGCGGGGCTTTTGTTACATCACTTCATCCGGTTCCAGTTTGACCGTGTTCAAAAGCTGCACCAGATCGGCGTGGTTGGCCAGAACCGCTTCCAGCTCGTCCAGATCTTTACAGCCGTACTGCACCGCCGTTTCGGTGAGAACCGCAAGACCATACGCGGCCGGGTCGGCCATCAGCTGGCGACGGTAGCACTGCAGGGTCTCCAGCGAATAGCTGAGCAGCTCGCCCCACAGGTAGGTTTCGAAGCTGGTGCAGTACAAACTGTCGTTTGCACGGCGCAGCGGCCGCATGGTGGTGGCCACATGGGGGTAGCGGCAGGCGGCACGCTCCATTTCGGCCACCTGTACTTCGGTCAGCTCGTCCACCAGTGCCTGCTTTTCCCGGGAAATAGCCGGCAAAAACCATTCGATTTTTGCATATTCCTGCGGGGCAGTGCGCCGCATCATATAGGCGTATTTTTCCTGCAGCAGGTTGCGGCCCACAAAGGCGGCCTTATCCAGATCGTCCCGGTAGCTGCGCAGGGTGTCGTCGGCCCAGGCGTCCAGCTGGCTTGTGCGCATGATCGAAAAGGTGGACCAATTATCCTGACATTCCGCCCGGCCGCCGGCGTTGTTTACCTTGTCGAACATCTGCCACTCTTTGCCCACAATGGCTTTGATCAGTGCGTTTCGTTCCTTCATGCGGGGTTCCTCCTTGGTTCAGCCGGCCAGCACCGGCAGTGCGCGCAGGGCCGGGTCGGCAATATGGGCCTGAAGATCCAGCCCCAGCTGCTGCATGTCGCAGCCGGGCAGGGCGGTCAGGTTCTGGCAGCGCAGCTCATCGGCCACCGCGGCACACACCGTGTGCACCAGTGCGGCGGGGTCATCCGGGCATTCCAGCAGCTGCTGCAAAGTTGGGGTCAACTGGCCCAGCCGGGGCAGGGCAGCCAGCGCGCGGGGCAGCCATTTATAAAACGGCATCCACTGCCCGTTGAGCAGAAAGATGGCGGAACAGGCCGCCAGCACAAATTCCCGCAGGGCCAGATCGGCGGCAAAGCACTCGCCGCGCTGTATACAGCGCGGATAATTATACTGCCCGGACTGCATCATGGTCACGCAGCGGGCCGCCAGCCGCTTTTGCCGTACCGGTTCGGGGCAATGCCGCAGAGTTTGCAGCAAGTGGGTGAATTCCCCGCTTGGGTCATAAAACACCTCGCCTGCGGTGGCCACCGACAGATACTGCTCGGGAATGAACAGCCAGTCCGGCCCGGTCTGGGGTATCGCCCCCACAAAACGGGCAAAGAATTGGGTCTGCTCAAACACGCCCACCCGGCCCGGGGTGGTTTTGACCAGCCAGCCTTCAAAGCTTTGGGGCAGGCGCCTGTACCAATCGGCCAGCGCCGCACCGTGGCTTTGGTACAGATCGGCGGGCAGCCACAGGCAAAAGCCGGGGCCCCAGTCGTGATCACGGCTGATCTCGTCGTCAAAGCCAAGGCACTCGCTGCCTTCGCCCAGCAAACCGGCAGCCACCCGGGGGGCCAGCTGCGCAAACTCCGCCTGCAGCGCGGGCAGCCCGCACTGCTGCCAGTACCGGCGGCTGAGGGCCATGCCGGGGCCGCTCACACTGCACCCAGCCTTTCGCGGATGGCGGCCGCCCGGGCGGCGTAGGCTTCGGCCTTGGCGGTTTGCTGCAGCGCACGGCAGGCCGCCGCGCAGTTGTCGCAGCCGGCGGCGTATTCAATATTTTCGCCATAGACCATAGCGGTGATCTGAAGCGCCTGCTCAAAGTCCTGCAAAGCGTCGGCGTACCGGCCGGCACGGTAGGCATGCACACCGCGCATATTCAGCGCCGCCGGGTAATGGGGGTTGTGGCCGCAGTCCAGCTTTGACAGGATCTCCACCGCACGGTCCAGCGCTTTGGCGGTATTTTCGGCATCGCCCAGCCGGTCGTAGGCGGCGGCAAGATTGTTCCAGGTGCTGCCCTGCTCCACGATCATGGCCGGGTCGGCCTGCACGATGGGCAGCGCCGCAAGAAACTGCTCGATGGCCTGCTGGGGCCGGCCCAGATCCAGCAGCGCCAGGCCGGTGTTGTTGGCAAGGCCCGCCAGCACACCGGGGGCTGTATCCGGGCAGCGGGCCAGAATACCCTGTGCTTTTTCAAACAGCTCCAGCGCCTGCTGGGGCTGACCCATATAGCGGTAGGTACCGGCCTTGT
This sequence comes from Faecalibacterium sp., assembly GCA_017483235.1. GTDB lineage: Bacteria > Bacillota > Clostridia > Oscillospirales > Ruminococcaceae > Faecalibacterium. The sequence goes on from JAFULE010000147.1 coordinate 8,771, forward strand.
TCAACAGCACGGTGGCATACTGCGGCGTGGCGGTCTGGTAATACTGTTCAAACTCCTGCTGGGCGGTGGTGAACTGCTCCAGCGATTCCTGCCAGCGGCTGAGCCCGCGGTAAAAGCAGGCCAGCTCGTTGCACACCGCCACCAAAGCGCCGTTGGGCCCGGCCGGCGGGGCGCAGGCGGGGCAGCCGTCCCGCACAAGCTCGGGTTCACCGGCTTGCAGGGCAGCCTGCCGGCTTTGCAGCAAAAACTGCTCAGTGGCGGGGATGTTCAGCGCCGCATAGTGCGCATCCAGCCGGGTATAAAATTTCTGCAGGTCAAATGCCATTCAGACAGCCCTCCTTTGCGGGATCGATCGTTTGTTTTCTTTCATCATACCGTTCTGCTTCCCCCTATGCAAGAGGAATGCGGCATCTTTGTGCACACCGGCACAATCGTCGGAACCATTGCACAAAATCAACCGCCTGTACAAACCCGCCCTACAAAGATTGACTTTGCATCTTTGTATGGTATAGTTGCATCAAACTAGCGCAGATTTTTGTGGAAAACTCTGTGCAAAGTGTGGAAAATTATACATAAAGGAGTGAATTGCATGAAACACGCTGTTGTTTATACCAGCCAGACCGGCAACACGGCACAGCTGGCCGATGCCATTGCCGCCGCCCTGCCCGCAGGCAGCTGCGGTTATTGCGGCACCCCCAACCCCGAAGCCGCTGCCGCCGAGGTGATCTTTGCCGGCTTCTGGACCGACAAGGGCAGCTGCGATGCCGCCATGGCCGCCTTTCTGGCCGGGCTGTGCGACAAGCCGGTGTTTTTGTTCGGCACCGCCGGCTTTGGCGGCGACCCCGCTTATTTTGCGCAGATTCTGGAGCGCGTGGCAGCCAATCTGGGCCCGGGCTGCCGGGTAGTGGGGCAGTACATGTGCCAGGGCAAAATGCCCATGGCGGTGCGTGCCCGCTATGCGGCCATGGCCCAGCAGGAACCCGAAAAATTCCAGCCCATGCTGGATAACTTCGACCGCGCCCTTGCCCACCCGGACGAGGCCGACCTTGCCGGTGCCGCCGCAGCAGTGCTGGCCTGTTTGCCGTAAAAGGCTGCCCCAAACCGCCCGGATCGTGGTATAATGAAAAAAACACCCGAAAAGGCGGTGCCCACCATGAAAAACATTCTTTGCTTTGGCGATTCCAACACCTTTGGCTCTGACCCCACCGGCAAAACGCCCCGCCACCCCCGCACGGTGCGCTGGCCGGGGCGGCTGCAGAGTTTGCTGGGGGAAGAATATTATGTGATTGAAGAGGGGCTGGGCGGCCGCACCACCGTGTGGGACAATCCCCTTGCCGACAACCGCTGCGGGCTGTGGTTTCTGCCCGCAGCCCTGCAAAGCCACCAGCCGCTGGATCTGGTGATTCTGTCGCTGGGTACCAACGACTGCAAAACCATCTTCAGCCGTTCGCCCCGCATCATTACCCGGGGCATGGGCCGGCTGGTGGATGTGGTAAAACGGTTTGCCTATCGGGACGGCCGGGTGCCCAAAATTCTGCTGGTCGCCCCCATTGCCATTGGCGCCGATGTGGAGCAAAGCGTTTTTGAATGCTTCGACAACCAGTCCATCGAAACCGCCCGCCAGCTGGGCCCCCTGTACGAGGCACTGGCCCGGCAGACCGGCTGCGAATATCTGAACGCGGCGCTGTATGCCCAGCCCGGCTGCGACCAGCTGCACATGACCGGCGAGGGGCATCTGGCTTTGGCCGACGCCATAGCGGCCAAGGTGCGGCAGATGCTGGAAACCGAATAAACCCAAATAGGCCCCGCGGCAGCTGCCGCGGGGCCTGTTTTTGCGTTATGTTTCTGTTTGCTGCACCCTGCCCTTTTTCCACAGACCGGTGCGGTAGAACACAAGCCCGATGAGGAAGGGGGTAAAGCCGGCCAGCGCGTCGCCCAGCCAGAAGCCGTAGTGCTGCATACCCAGCGCAAGGCCAAACAGCAGCGCCAGACCAATGCGCATGACGATGCCGTCCAGAATGGCGGTGACAAAGTTGATTTTGTAGTTGCCGCTGCCGTTGATCAAAGCGTTCATGATGGCACGGCTGCCGCTGCCAAAGAACAGCAGCACCGCAATGGGCAGATAGCCCGGCACAATGGCCAGTACCGCCGGGTCGGTGGTGAACATGCCGAAGATCAGGTTGGGAAACAGGCAGACCACCGCCCCAAACACCGCCGCCACCGACAGGCAGATGCCCGCCAGACATTTGAGAATTTTGTTTACACGGTCGAACTCGCCGGCGGCAATGTTCTGCCCCACCATGGTGGAACCGGCGGTGTTCATGGCGTTGGACACCAGATTGCTGATGTTGCCGATTTTGCTGGCAATGCCCGCAAAGGCCGACACCGCCACACCGTAGGAGTTGATCCACGCGTTGACAACCAGCTTGGAGATCGAGATGGCCGCGCTTTTCAGTGCCATGGGGGTGCCCAGTTTCAGCAGATCGGCCAGCATCTCTTGATCCCACCGGAAAAAGGCCGATGCCTTGATTTCCAGATGGAACCGCTCCCGGTTTCGGGCCAGAAATATGGCACAGGCCACAAAGCTGACCCCCTGCCCGATCACGGTGGCCAGCGCCGCCCCACCCGCGCCCATGCCAAAATCCAGCACAAACACAAGGTCCAGCACAAGGTTGAGCACCGCCGCAATGCTGATGAAGATGAAGGGATGCTTGGAATCGCCCATGCCGCGCAGGATGGCACTGACCACATTGTAGCCGTAGATGAACACAAGGCCCATCATGCAGATGCCGGCATAATCCCGCGCACCGGCGTAGGCTTCGGCCGGGGTGTTCATCCACTGCAGGATCTTGTCCTGCAAGGCAAGGCTGGCCGCACCCAGCACCACCGCCGCCGCCATCAGAAAGCCGGTCATGGTGCCCACAAAGCGGCCCAGCTTGTGCTGCTGCTTTGCGCCGATGTAGCGGGCGATCAGCACCTGACCGGCACTGGAAAAGCCCATGGCGATCATGGTAAGAAAATGGGCTACGTCGCCGCCCACAGCCACCGCCGAAATGCCGGTTTTGCCCAGGGCCTGGCCCACCACCACCATATCCACCATGTTGTACACGATCTGCAGCAGGTTTGACAGAAACAGCGGCCAGGCAAAGCTGACCAGCTGCTGCGGAATGCTGCCGTGGGTAAAATCCCGGATGCCGGCTGCTGCCGGTTGTTTCATAACATCGCCCCCATCGTTCCGGATGCCAAAGCACAATTCATTTCTATTGTATGATATCAAACTTTTTGCCCGGTTGCAAGCAAGCAGCCTGTCCGACGGCAAAAAACGGCCCGCCCCGGTTGCAGGGCAGGCCGTTTTTTGCATTTTTATAAAGGCTTAGCGGGCGTTTTTGTACACTGCCATCATGGCCTTATAGGTCATGTAGCAGTCCAGTTTGGCCACCACCTCGAAGGGGGCGTGCATGGCCAGCACCGGCACACCGGCGTCCAGCGTGTCGATGTTGCGGTTGGCCATGTAGGCGGCCACGGTGCCGCCGCCGCCGGCGTCCACCTTGCCCAGCTCGGCCATCTGCCACACAATGTTGTCGGCATCAAAGATGCGGCGGGCGTAGGCCACCACCTCGGCGGTGGCATCGGAGGCGCCGCTCTTGCCGCGGCTGCCGGTATACTTGCACAGACCCACGCCGTAGTTGACACGGGCCGAGTTGCGGCGCTCGTACACTTCGGCAAAGTTGGGGTCGAAGGCAGCGGTGACGTCGGCCGACAGGCAGAAGCTGTTTTCGAGGCAGACGCGCAGCTTGCCGCCCAGAATGTCGCACAGATCCTCGATAAAGGTTTCGAAGGCGCGGGTCTTCATGCCGGTAACACCCACCGAGCCGATCTCTTCCTTGTCGGCCAGAATGCAGACGGCGGTGTGGTCGGGGGCTTCGGTCAGGTCGAACATGGCCTTCAGGGCAGCGTAAGCACACACCCGGTCGTCGTGGCCGTAGGCGCCGCTCAGGCTGCGGTCAAGGCCGATATCGGTGGCGTTGACGGCGGGCACGGCTTCCAGCTCGGCCGAGATGAAGTCCTGCTCGGTAAAGCCGTACTTCTCGTACAGCAGCTTCATTACGTGCAGCTTGACACGGTCGGTGCCTTCGCCTTCCAGCGGCTGGCTGCCGATCAGCAGGTTGAGCTGCTCGCCGGTGATGCCCTCGGCCAAGGGCTTGGCGCTCTGGTCCTTGCCCAGATGGGGCAGCAGGTCGTTGACCACCAGCTTGGGCTCGTTGCCCTCGCCCAGCGCCACCTTGATGACGGCGCCGTCGGTCAGGGCCACCACGCCGTGCAGCTCCAGCGGAAAAGCCACCCACTGATACTTGCGGATGCCGCCGTAGTAGTGGGTTTTCAGGTAAGCCATTTCGCTGTCTTCATACAGGGGGTTGGGCTTCAGGTCCAGCCGGGGGCTGTCGATGTGGGCGGCGGCGATCTGCACACCGGCGTTCATATCCTGCTTGCCGATCACTGCCAGCTGCAGCATTTTGCCCCGGTTGGAGGCGTATACCTTGTCGCCGGGCTGCAGGGCCATGCCCCGCACAAAGGGCTTAAAGCCCAGTGCCTCGGCCTGACGAATGGCCTCGGTCACGCACTCGCGCTCGGTTTTGCCGGCGTCCAGAAAGGCCTTGTAGCTTTCGCAATAGGCGTTCAGGGCATCGGTTTCGGCGGCATCAAAGCGGTCGTAGCCGTTTTTGGGGGCGGCCAGAAGCTTTTCTTTCCACTGTTTTGCATCCATGGTTGGGATCCTCCTATGTAAAAAAATTGGTTCAGAGTTCGGGGCGGGCGGGATCTTCCAGCATGATCTGGATGATCTCTTTATCGGTCTGCGCCATGCCCAGCCGGGCCAGACGGCCCACATTGCGGATGGTGTTTTCCACACCCTTTACCACAATGCCGTCGCCGCCGTAAAACTGGGTGCCCTGCCGCTGCATCTGCAGGCCAATCAGGCCGGCTTCCACCGCCGAGGCGATCTTGGCCGCGCAGCTGGCCTTGGCACCATCGCAGATCATGCCCGAGTTGATGGCCACCGCGTTGACGATGGTGTGGGCGATCTCGTTGGCTTTGCCGCCATACAGATAACAGATGCCCGCGCCTGCGCCGCAGCCCGCGCTGGTGGCGCCGCAGTAGGCCGACAGCCGGCCGATGCCGGTTTTCAGGTGGATGGTGATCAGGTTGGACACCACAAGGGCGCGGTAGGTCTGTTCGGGGGTGGCGTTCAGCTCTTTGGCGTATACCAGCACCGGCAAACTGGCGGTAAGGCCCTGATTGCCGCTGCCCGAGTTGATGACCACCGGCAGCTCGCAGCCGGACATGCGGGCGTCCGACCCGGCGGCCGCGGCGGCCTTGGCCCGGTTGTGCACGCTGGTGCCGTAGGCGTTCAGCAGCACCCGGCCCACATTGGCCCCCCAGTTGCCCTCGTACCCGGCCCGGGCAATGGCGGTGTTAAAGGCGATCTGTCGGTCCAGCACCTGCTTGACATCCTCGATGGCCACCGTGTCGGCAAATTCCACGATCTGCTCCACATTCAGCAGCTCGTGGCTGGTCTGGTCCACCTGCCCGCCCTCTTCGTAGGGCTGGTGGTGCAGCACGGTGCCGTTTTTTTCGATGCGCACCACATTGGTGTGGCCGCCGGCGATCTGCACAAAGGCGGTGTCCTCTTCGGCAAACAGCCGGATCTGGATATCAAAGATAAAAGCGGTGTCGCTGGGGCAGATGGTCATAGGGGTGTGCTTCATATACCGGGCCATTTCGGCGATCTGCCCGTCGGTCACCTCGGCCAGAACCTCCAGCTGGCGGTCGGCGTTGCCGGCCACAATGCCCGCAGCCGCGGCGGCGGCAATGCCGCGCAGCCCGCCGGTATGGGGCACCACCACGCTTTTGACGTTTTTGATGATGTTGGCGCTGACCGCGATCTCCACCCTGTCGGGCAGACGGCCCAGCGTTTTGCGGGCCAGTGCGGCGGCATAGGCCAGCGCAATGGGTTCGGTGCAGCCCATGGCGGGCACAAGCTCTTCGTGCAGGATCTGCAGATAGGCATTGTATAAAGCGCGTTCCGGCATGGGCGGCATCCTCCTTTGGCATGGCAGCAGGCTAAAGTGCCCCGCTGCTTTCAATTATGACAGAAACGGTCAGCTTTCGCAAGGGTTTTACATCGTTCGCCGCCGTGAAACACCTGTTTTTGTGCGGAATATACAGCAAAAACCGGCACCCTCTTCCATGCGGGAAAAGGTGCCGGTTTTGGTATCTTTTTACTCGTACAGGGGGAAGTGCCTGGTCAGTTCATCCACGCGGGCGGCAATGCTTTCTTTTTTGGCCTCGAAATCAAAGATGCAGTCGGCAATGCAGCCGGCGATCACATCCATTTCGGCGGGACCAAAGCCGCGGGTGGTAACCGCCGGGGTGCCCAGACGCACGCCGCTGGTGACAAAGGGGCTGCGCTTTTCGCCAGGCACGGTGTTTGTGTTGGCGGTGATGCGCACCTCGTCCATATTGCGCTCCAGATCGCGGCCGGTGACAGCCTCGTCCGACAGGTCCACCAGCATCAGATGGTTGTCGGTGCCGCCCGACACCAGCTTGACCCCGCGGGCGGTCAGGCCATTGGCCAGCGCCTGTGCGTTTTCAACGATGCGGCGGGCGTAGTCGGCAAATTCGGGCTTGAGGGCTTCGCCAAAGCAGACCGCCTTGGCCGCAATGACATGCTCCAGCGGGCCGCCCTGGGTGCCGGGGAAGATGGCCTTGTTGATCTTTTTGATCAGCTCCTCGCTGTTGGTCAGGATCAGGCCGCCGCGGGGGCCGCGCAGGGTTTTGTGGGTGGTGGTGGTAACCACGTCGGCATAGGGCACCGGGTTCTGGTGCATGCCGCCGGCCACAAGGCCCGCGATGTGGGCCATATCCACCATCAGGTAAGCCCCCACCTCTTTGGCAATCCCGGCCAGACGGGCAAAGTCGATGGCACGGCAGTAGGCCGAAGCGCCCGCCACGATCAGCTTGGGCTGGCAGTCCAGCGCCAGGGCGCGCACCGCGTCGTAATCAATAAAGCCGTTTTCGTTTACGCCGTAGGGCACAAAGTTGTACAGCTTGCCGGACATGTTCACCGGGCTGCCGTGGGTCAGATGACCGCCCTGATTCAGGTCCATGCCCATGACCGTATCGCCGGTGTTCAGCAGGGCAAAATACACCGCCAGATTGGCCTGTGCGCCCGAATGGGGCTGCACGTTGGCGTAGTTTGCGCCAAACAGCTTGCAGGCGCGGGCAATGGCCAGATTTTCCACCTCGTCCACACAGGCGCAGCCGCCGTAGTACCGCTTGCCGGGGTAGCCCTCGGCATATTTGTTGGTCAGCACGCTGCCCATGGCGGCCATTACCGCCGGGCTGACGATATTTTCGCTGGCGATCAGCTCAATGTTGTCCCGCTGACGCTTCAGTTCGCCGTTCATGGCGGCGGCCAGTTCGGGGTCGTAGTTGGCTACAAAGCCGATGGTATCCATCATATCCTTGTACATCGTACAGGCTCCTTTCGTTGTTCCCTCTATCGCTGCAATGGTCTTTCCCAAAAAACCAACATGCGGCTATTATACACCTTTCGCCCGCACTTCACAAGAGTATATTATTCCATCTTCGGTCACAACCGCATCCAGCCGCACATCGTGGGCGGCACAGTCGGCGCGGCGCAGCTGCTGCGCCCCAAAGGCAACCCCGATTTTTGCCGCCTGCGGGCAGTGGGGCAGGTACCGGTCATACACGCCGGCCCCAAGGCCCACCCGGCCGCCGGCAGCGTCAAAAGCAGCCAGCGGCACCAGCACCGCGTCCAGTTCGGTGGGAGGCACCAGCCGGCTGTGGGCCGGGTCCGGGCTGGGGATGCCGTACACATCCGGGGTAAAGGGGGCGTCGTCCAGCGGCAGCCATGCCTCCATGCGGCCCTTTTCAGCGCAGCGGGGGTAGGCCAGCCGCACCCCTCGCGCCTTCAGCCATGCACAGACCGCAGCGGGGTCGGCTTCGGGCGGCACGGCATGATAGCAGAACACCGTTTTCGCCGCCCGCAGTGCCGGCAGGCTTTGCAGCTGCGCGCAGATGGCAGCGCTGGCTTGCCGCCGGGTTGCGGGGCACAGGGCGGCACGGGCCGCCTTGCCGGCGGCACGCTGCTCCGGTTTTGTCACCGCTTCGATCATAAAAATCCCCCTCAAAAACAAAATTACCGCCCGCCGGCAATGCGGCAGGCGGCAGAAATCCCGGTTACAGCTGCAGCAGCCGGGCAAAATGCCGTTCCACCCAGCCCACAAGGGCGCGGCCGCGGCGGCCCAGCAGCTTGGGCAGCAGCAGGCGGGCCATCTGCCACACACCGGCAAGGTTCAGCACAATGATGCCGGCGGTGAACAGCCCGGTCCACAAAAACCACAGCGGCACTTCGGCCAGCAGCACAAAGGCTTCGGCCACCAGCAGCGCCAGATTCAGCGCCACGCGGCGGGGTTTGAAGTCCACCACCAGCAGGCTGCGGGTGTCGGCCGCGCGCAATACAAACACCAGAAGCAGCCCCAGAAAGGAAGCATAGGTGGCGCCCACCGGCCCCCACCACAGAATGAACAGATAGTTCATCACGCAGTTAGCGGCAGCGCCGGCCATCATGGTGAACATACTGCTGGTGCTGCGGCGGTATACCACATAGATGCTGTTGAAAAACTGGTTGAAGCAGGTAAAGGTGGCCGCAAGGGTCAAAAAGGGCACAAACTGCCATGCGGCGTAGTAGTTGGCTTTCATGATGTGCAGCGCCGGGCGGGCCAGCCAGATGATGCCCGCCGCACAGCAGAACAGCACGCTGGAATAGGCCCGGAAGATGTTGGAAAAGAATTTTTCCCGCTCGGCTTCTTCGGTCACGGCCGAAAGCTGCCATGCCTCGTAGAAGATCAGGCCCAGCGTATTGAGGATGGTGGGCAGAAAGTAGCCGGTGGACAGCAGGGCGCTCCACTCGTCGCCGGTGCGGCCGCCCTGCCCCTCGCACATATACTTGACAAAGAACAGGTCGCTGGCGTTGATGATCCAGAAGCTGATCTGCGCCGGGATCATGGGCAGCGAAAACCGCAGCATCTCTTTCCACAGTTTGCCGTTCAGATGGCCAAAATCCAGATACTGCCACAGCTGTGCCTTGGTGAACAGAAACAGCGCACTGAGCACATCGCCGCAGATGATAGCCAGCAGATAGCCCTCGGCCCCCATGTCGAAGCCCAGCAGAAACACCACATACCCCACCAGAGTGAGGAAGGTGCACAGAATGCCGTCGATGGCCACCAGCTTGTTCAGCTGCCGGCTGCGCACAAACTGGGTGCACAGGGTGCGCATGCAGCTGGTCAGCACATACACATACAAAAACACCGCGTAATCGGCCACGGTGGACACCCGGCTGACCACCGGCCAGCACAGCAGCAGCATACCGTAGCCCAGCAGAATGGTCAGCAGGCCGTTGGTGAACACCTGCTTTTTGTCGTTGCCCTTATCCAGTCCAAACCGGATGATGGCATTGGACATGCCCAGCGACACAAAGGGAATGATCAGGTTAGCGCACTGGCTCAGCAGCTTGGAGATACCAAGGTCGGCCATTTCGCTCATGGCGTAGGTTAAAAACGGGTGCACCATCAGGCTGAGCAGCTTTGAGGAAAAGTTGGAAATGGTAAACAGCATGGCATTGCTTGCCAGCTTGGAATACTTATCCTGTGCCATGGGGTGCACCTCCTTCCATGTATTGCAAACTACCTTTTATTATACCGCCGCACCGGCGGTTTGTCACTTTTTTCGGGGCGGTTTTGGGTTTATTTGCCTTATGTGCATTGTTTTCCCGGGAAATAAGCGCATTTTTTTACTGCCGCAGCAGCCGGCGGCGGGCTTTCCAGTCGGGCAGGATCTTTTCCACCTCGGCCCAGAAGGCCGGGCTGTGGTTGGGCACCAGAAAATGGCAGTACTCATGCACCACCACATAGATCTGGGCGGCTTTGGGCTGGTTATACAGCTGCAGCGCCAGCGTAATGGTGCGCTGCGCCGGGCGGCAGACCCCCCAGCGGCTTTTCATGCTGCGCACCTTCAGCACCGGCTTTTGCCCGCCCAGCACCCCGGCAAACAGTGGGAACACCAGTTCGCTCATCTGCTCAAAGGCGGCCAGCGCTTCGGCCGCATCGGGCAGGGGCTGCTGCGCCGCCTGCTGTGCCCGGTGCAGGGTTTCGGCTTTCGCTTTTTCGATCCAGCCGGCCCGGCCGGCCACAAAGTCGTCCACCACCGCAAGCGGGGTGTGCAGCGGGGCCGACACTGCCACTGTGCCGTTGGGCCGGATGCGCAGGTTGATGTTTTTGACCCGGCGGCGGGTCAATTCATAGTCTACCCCGCCGGCGGTGCGCTGCTGCAAATTTGTCACAAACCCGCCCCCTTTTTGCGTTTTGCGCCGGTAATTCTCCAAAAATTTTTCACTCTGCCTATATCCTACCACAAAGTTTGTGCAAATTGCGAGGGGTAACAAAAAAAGCAAAAAAAACCTGCTCTTTTTTTCATTGACAGAACACATCATATAGTGTCATAATAATAAATAGCCGCTACATCCTGCGCGAAGGCAGGGTGCAGCCTTTTTTGTGACACCCCCCAATTTTGCGCGCTGCTGCGTGCAAAGCCGATAGATTTACCCGAAGGAGCGTTCTGGAATGATCCTGAGCATTGTCAAACGTGACGGCCGCACCGTGCTGTACGAACAACAGAAGATTGCCACCGCCATTTTGAAAGCACTGGTGGAGGCAGGCGAAGCTTCGATTGCCGAAGCCGATCTGCTGGCCGAGCGGGTCTGCCTGACCATCGAGCAGGAGCTGAACGGCCACACCCCCACTGTGGAGCAGATTCAGGACGTGGTAGAGCGGATTCTAATGGCCACCGGCCACGACGAAGCCGCCAAAAAGTACATTTTGTACCGCGCCGACCGCACCCGCATCCGCGAGGCGCACACCAGCCTGATGAAATCCATCGATCAGATCGTGAATGCCGACGCCCGCGACTGCGATTCCAAGCGCGACAACGCCAATGTGGACGGCAACACCAGCATGGGCAGCATGCTGCAGATGGGCACCAGCGCCGCCAAGGCCTACAACGCCGCGTGGCTGCTGAGCCCCGAGCAAGCCAAGGCCTACACCGAGGGCGACATTCACATCCACGACTTTGAGTTGTACGCCCTGACCGAAACCTGCTGCCAGATCGACCTGCTCAAGCTGTTCCACGGCGGTTTTGCCGCCGGCCACGGCTTTGTGCGCGAGCCGCAAAGCATTCGCAGCTACGCCTCGCTGGCGGTAATGGCCATTCAGGCCAACCAGAACGACCAGCACGGCGGGCAGGGCATTCCCAACTTTGATTATGCCATGGCCGAAGGCGTGGCCAAAAGCTATGTGTCCATCTACCGCCGCGAGTTGGCCGAAGCGCTGGAGGACGCGCTGGAAAGCGAGGACGAAGCCGCCCGCGCCGCCGAGACCCTGACCGCTGTGGAAGCGGTGGGCAAGCCCCGGCTGCAGGCCGGCGCCGAAGCCTTTGACGCCGCCGTGGCTGCCCATCTGATGCAGACCACCGCCCTGCCCTTGCAGGAAGCCGAAAAGCTGGTGCGCCGGGTGCGCCGCCGCACCGACAAGCAGGTAACCCATGAGACCCGGCAGGCCATGGAGGGCTTTATCCACACCCTGAATGTCACCCAGAGCCGTGCCGGTGCCCAGACCCCCTTCAGCAGCATCAACTACGGCACCGATGTTTCGCCCGAGGGCCAGCTGGTGATCCGCAGCACCCTGGAAGCGCTGGATGCCGGCCTTGGCAACGGCGAGACCGCCATTTTCCCCATTCACATCTTCAAGGTGAAAGAGGGGGTAAACTACAACCCCGGCGACCCCGGCTACGAGCTGTTCCGTTACAGCTGCCGGGTCAGCGCCAAGCGGCTGTTCCCCAACTATGTGTTCCTCGATGCTCCCTTCAACCTGCAGTACTACCGGCCCGGCCGCCCCGAAACCGAGGTGGCCACCATGGGCTGCCGCACCCGCGTGATGGGCAACGTCTACGACCCCGACCGCGAGATCGCCTTTGGCCGCGGCAATCTGAGCTTTACCACCATCAACCTGCCCCGCATTGCGCTGGAAGCCTGCCGCCAGGCCGACGGCACCCTTGCAGTGGGCCACGGTGACGAGGCCAAATTCTACGCCCGGCTGGACGAGCTGCTGGCGTTGTGTGCCAAGCAGCTGATGGACCGCTACCACCTGCAGGCAGCCAAGCACGTGTACAACTACCCCGTGCTGATGGGCCAGGGCATCTGGCTGGACAGCGACAAGCTGGGCCCCAACGACCCGGTGGGCGAGGTGCTCAAGCACGGCAGCCTGTCCATTGGCTTTATCGGTCTGGCCGAAGCGCTGACCGCCCTGTACGGCCACCACCACGGCGAAGGCAAGGAATACTGGGACAAGGGCTATGCCATCATCGAGCACATGCGCCGGTTTGCCGACGCCGAGGCCCAGCGCACCCGGATGAACTACAGCATTCTGGGCACCCCCGCCGAGGGCCTGAGTGGCCGGTTTACCAAGCTGGACCGCAAGCGCTACGGCGAAATTGCCAATGTGACCGACCGGGAATACTACACCAACAGCTTCCATATTCCGGTGTGGTATCAGGTGCGCGCCTTTGAAAAGATCAATCTGGAAGCGCCGTTCCACGGGCTGTGCAACGCCGGCCACATCACCTATGTGGAGCTGGACGGCAACACCGCCCAGAACGTGGAAGCCTTTGAGTCGGTGGTGCGCTGCATGCACGACGCCGGCGTGGGCTACGGCAGCGTAAACCACCCGGTAGACCGCGACCCCGTGTGCGGCTATGTGGGCGTGATCGGCGATGTATGCCCCCGCTGCGGCCGCCGCAACGGCGAAGCCATCGCCCCCGAGCGCCTGGCCGAGCTGCAGAAGAAATACCCCCAGATCACCCGTTTCCGTGGGCATAACTAAGCCGCTTTCTTAAAAGAAAGCTTGGCAAAGAAATTTCGGCGCGGGGTCGTTTGTGCAAACCACCTCCCCGGCGTCCGCGGTTTTTGCCGCAAGGCCGTTTGCCCTTTTGCAATTTGCTGCCCGCCGGCAGCTGCTTTTGACACAACATGCCTGTTTGGTAATCGAGATAAAATTTCTGAGGAACAAAGAATTTTGTTCCTCCCCATTCCACACCACGCGGACCATGCACTGCCCTTTTGCAGCCGTTATTCCGCGGCCAAAAAGTTTTTGGTTCTTTTTTCAAAAAGAACAAGAAAGGAACTGCCATGTCTGTCAACGAAGTAGGCAAGAACGTAAACTTTGAGCGCATCCGCCGCATTACCGGCTATCTGGTGGGCACCATGGACAAGTGGAACGACGCCAAGCGTGCCGAAGAGCGCGACCGCGTCAAGCATCTATAACCCATGCTGCGGTTGGCGGGCCTTGCGCCCAACAGCATTGTGGACGGGCCGGGCATTCGGTTTACCCTGTTTGTGCAGGGCTGCCCCCACCACTGCCCCGGCTGCCATAACCCCGAAACCTGGCCCTTTGCAGGCGGCACCGAGGTGCCCCGCGAGCAGCTGCTGGGCCTGATCCGGCAGGACCCGCTGGTGCGGGGGATCACCTTCAGCGGCGGCGAACCCTTTGCACAGGCCGAAGAGCTCGCCCTGCTGGCCGCCGAGCTGCGGCAGAACGGCTACGAGCTGGCATGCTACACCGGGTATACTTTTGAAGAATTATTACAAAACGGAACACCCGAGCAGCAGAAATTGCTGCAAAATCTGGATGTTTTGATCGACGGCCCCTTTTTGCAGGGCGAAAAAACGCTGGAGCTGGCCTTTCGCGGCAGCCGCAACCAGCGCATTTTGAACCTGCCCGCCAGCCTTGCGGCGGGCAGCGCCGTGCCGCACCACGCCCCCTGCTGGAACCCGGACGAGGGCTGACCCCCTTACACGACCGCCATAACAGCAGCGCCCCGGCCCGGGAGATTTCCCGGCCGGGGCGCTTTTGGTTTATGCAGAAGACGCCTGATACTGTGGCGCAGGGTAACGGGGAACCAACTTCCAACCGTCCGCTTCTTTGGCGTATTCGTAGTACCGGGGCAAATTTCCATCGGGCCATTCCTCCAATGCCCACAGCACCAACCGATCTTCGGTAAACAGATCGATCTGTACCAGCTGCGTGGAAAGGCGACTGGCATATACCGTATCGCCAAAATTTGCGTACAGATGCCCGTCCACTAAAAGGTACAGCGCACCGCTGCCCGGGACCCCCACCAAACCGCTTTGATCACCGGCCAGGGTTCGCTCGGCCAACGCAATCAGCTCCTTGGGGGTATCATAATCTTCCGGCATTTCGGTCATGGGCCGATACGTCAGCCCCGTTTCCGGATCGGTATATAGATCCTGCGACGCCCCCGTTCGATTATATACTACTTGGCAATACTCCTCATACCAGGGCTGCACCTCGGCGATTACCGCCTGCGCAGCGATCACCTGCGGATCGTCGGCAGGCAGCAGCGGCAGCGGTGCTTCCTCGTCTGCCGACAACCCATACCCCGCCAGCAGCTCGTTGACCTGGGTACGCACAGCTTCCTCCACCGTTAGGCTGCGGTTGTTTTTGTTGTCGTTGAAGGTGCCGCAGCTTGCGTGATACAGATAAACTTCGCCGTTCAGCTCAATCTCATACTCGCTCAGGCAATCGGCGGTGCCTTCGGTGTTCCAGC
>JAFULE010000148.1 GCA_017483235.1 Faecalibacterium sp.
ATGTGGCAGGGACCATGGAAGCCGCGGCCGTCCTGCCAGGCAACGCCGATGTCCCAGCCGGCGTGCAGCACTTCCTCAATGGTTTTGCCGTGGGCTTCGCACCACTTGGTGCAGTCCAGGAACAGCATATAGGTGCCCTGAGGCTTGGATACCTCCACACCCTCAAAGTGCTGGGCAATGTAGTCGCAGGCGTAGTTGACGTTGCCGCTCAGAACTTCGCACAGCTCGTCCACCCACTCGTAGCCTTCGGGCTTGTAGGCGCCGATCAAAGCGTGCATGGACAGCACGTTCATCGAGTTGTAGTGGTACTTGCTGCCGGCGGTCTGTACACGCTCGCGCAGGTAGTCGTTGTAGATGATATGGTAGCTGCCGATCAGGCCGGCCAGATTGAATGTTTTGCTGGGGGCGTAGATGGCCACGGTGCGGTTGCGGGCATCCTCGCTGACCGACTGGGTGGGAATGTGCTTGGCACCGTTCAGCAGCAGGTCGCTCCAGATCTCGTCCGAAATGACAAAGCAGTCGTTGGCCTTGTACACTTCCATGGCCTTTTCGATCTCCCAGCGCTCCCACACACGGCCGCAGGGGTTGTGGGGGCTGCAGAATACGGCAACATGGATCTTGTTGGCCTTGATCTTGGCATCCATGTCCTCGTAGTCCATCCGCCATACGCCGTTTTCATCCTTGACCAGCGGGCTGTGCACGATCTTGTAGCCGCCGTTGGTCAGGCTGCCGGTAAAGCCCACGTAGGTGGGGCTGTGCAGCAGCACCGGGTCGCCGTGAGAAGCCAGAACGGCCATGGCGCTCATCACGCCGCCCAGAACGCTGTTTTCGTAGCCGATGTGCTTGGCCTCCAGACCGGTGACGCCGTTGCGGGTCTCGTGCCACTGGATAATGCTGTCAAAATACTCTTTGGTGGGGCGGAAGTAGCCGTAGGCAGTGTGCTGGGCACGCTCGATGATGGCCTGCGGAATGGTGGGCACGGTGGGGAAGTTCATGTCTGCCACCCACATGGGGATCAGGTCAAAGCCTTCCTTCGGGGGGGTGGGGGCCATGCCGCCGCCGCCTTGCAGAACCAGGTCTACCGCAATGGCGTCCTTGCCGCGGCGATCCATAATGCTGGTAAAATCGTATTTCATAGCAGATACAGTCCTTTCTGATGGTTTTCACGTGAAAGTAATGCGTTGATTTTATTGTACTCCCGCAAGGGGGCAAAGTCCAGTGATTGAGGCTTTGGCAAAGCCGATTTTACATCTTGCTCAGTGAAAGGGGATCAGTCTTGTACAAGATGTGCGAGGCCGCCCTGCAAAACGGCATTGGCGTAGGCAAGGGTGGCAGCCACACCCAGCGGCAGTACCCCTTCGTCCACATCAAACTGCTCGTTGTGGTGGCCCGCGCCACTGCCATATTCCGGGTTGACAATACCAAGATGAGCCATCACACAAGGGTACACACGGCAGTAGCGGCTGTAGCTTTCCGAGGCATACCAGGGCTCGCAGGGGGCAATGGCCCCGGCGGGCAGCACCGCGGCGGCGGCCTGTCGGGCCAAGGCGGCGCAGGCGGGGTGGTTTTGTACCGGGCCGCATACCACGTTGAACCGGGGGCCGAATTCCACGGTGCAGCCGTTCATGGCGGCGGTGTGCTGCGCCACCGTTTTGAACACCTCCACACCTTTTTCGCCGGCGGATTGTTCAAAAAAGCGCAGCGAACCGATGATATGCGTGGTTTCGGGAATGACATTGACCGTCTGCCCGCCCTGAATGCTGGTCACTCCAAGGGTAACGGTTTGCCCGGCGGGGATCTGGTTGACCCATGCGGTGGCGGTGTTGGTGAGGATGGCGGCGGCGCAGAACACCGGGTTGGCGCTCAGGTCGGGGCGGCTGCCGTGGCCGCCCTTGCCCTTTACGGTAATATCCACCCCGGCGGCACCGGCCATGCGGGGGCCGTCGGCCAGGCAGATTTTGCCGCTTTCCAGCCCGGCATACACGTGGATGGCCCAGCAGGCGTCGATGCTGTATTCGGCCAGCGCTGCCAGCATGGGGCGGGCACCAATGCCGTTTTCTTCGCCGGCTTCAAAGCAGAAATATACCCGGCCGCACAGGCTGTCCCGTTCGGCGGCCAGCGCTTTGGCGGCTGCCAGCAGCATGGCGGTGTGGGCGTCGTGGCCGCAGGCGTGGCTGTTGGCGGGGTTGGACGAGCGGCATACCCGCGTCCCGGCCAGATTTTCGGGATGCTGGGGCACCGGCAGCGCGTCGATGTCGGCCCGCAGCGCAAGGCCCGGACCGGGGCGGCCGGTGTCCAGAATGGCAAGGGTGCCGGTTTGGCCCACCGGCTGCCAGGGCAGGCCGGCAGCATCCAGCTGGGCGCGGATAAAGGCGGCGGTCTGGTGTTCTTCGCCGCCCAGTTCGGCAAAGGCATGCACGGTGCGGCGGCACTGCACGGTGTAGTCGGTCAGGTCGGCGGCAAGGGCGCGGATGCGGTCGGTTGTCAGCATAGGGTGGCTCCTTTCATCATCGGGGTTACAGCGGCCGGGCCGAAAATTCGCAGCCGCAGTAATCCTGCCGGTACAGGCCGTATTCGTCGCTGAGGGCAAGGCTGCGGCTGTAGCCGCCTCGCTTTTTAAAGTCGTTGGGCAGATGCTTTACCCCGTACTGCTGCTCCAGTGCCTTGCCAATGGCATTGACCAGTGCGGCGTCCTTGCGCGGGCTGATGGACAGGGTGGTGGTAAACCATTCGTAGCCGTGTTTTTTTGCATACCGGGCGGCACGTTCCATCCGCAGCCGGTAACATACCGCGCAGCGGGCGCCCCGCTCGGGTTCGGCTTCCAGCCCCTTTACGGCGGTATAAAACTGCTGTGGGTCGTAATCGTCTTCCACAAGGGTCACGTCCAGCGGCCGGGCTTGCTCCAGAAAGCGGCGCAGCTCTTCGTACCGGCGGTGATATTCCTCGGCGGGCCAGATGTTGGGGTTGTAATATAAAATGGTGATGCGGAAATGCCGACACAGCTGTTCCAGCACGGCGCTGCTGCAGGGGCCGCAGCAGGCGTGCAGCAGCAGGGTGGGGCGGGTGCCGTTCAGCTGTTTGAGGGTCAGTTCCATCCAGCCGACAAGATTTTGGGGAAGTGCCATGTGGGGTGCCTCCTGATGATTTACTGCTTTGATTGTACCATACTGCATTGCAAACCGCAAAAAAATCGGTATACTATTTATGTAAATGAGAGAACAGCGGCATTGCCGGAAAGGAATAGACCATGACTCAGGAAAAAATTGACCGTATCAACCAGCTGGCCCGCAAAAGCAAGACCGCCGAAGGCCTGACCGAGGCCGAAAAGGCAGAGCAGGCCGCCCTGCGCCGGGAGTATATTCAGGCGGTTACCGGCAGCCTGCGGGTACAGCTGGACAACACCAGCGTGCAGGAAGCCGACGGCACCATTCATAAGCTGAAAGAAAACCCTGCCAAAAAGCTGCCCCGCAGCTGAACAAAAAGCAACCCCCGCACCCAAGGTGCGGGGGAAATTTTTTATTCGGCAGATTGCAGTTGTGCATCGATACAAGGCTTGATCGCTTCGCGGGGCTGCTGCAGTGCCACCGAAAGCTCGCTGTACAGCATATCCTCGGCGCGGCGCAGATATTGCTGATCCGTTTTGGAAAGCGACCGCCCCGGTGCGGCGGTTTTGTTTTTGATATGGACTGTTTTGATTAGCCGCAGCAGGTCTTCGCAGCTATGGCTGCGGAAAAAGCCTTTGTAATGCTCGCCCAGAATCTGGGGGCTGTGGCTGGGGCAGATGGATGGTTCCATGCCCGGAATGGCTTCGAGCAGCTGCCGGGCCTGCTGTTCGGTGATCACCGGGCGCATGAATACGGTGGTATCCACCGGGGTATAAATGACGCCGGCATCGTGCAGCGGTTTCAGCCGGTAGTACAGACGCTGACCATCGGTGGGGATATTGGCAGGCACTTCAACCGCCTCCACGGTGCACACACCAGCGCTTCCGTACACGATTTTCTGGCCTACTTGATACATAAGGGGTCCTCCTTTAGGCGGGTGCGTTCCGCCGGCCACCCCGACCGGAGACGGACGCTATACAACCTTATTATACCAAAAATTTGCCGCCCGGTGTAAGCCTGAAAATGAACCGAAGGAAGGGAAAATCCCGCTTTTGGGGCTTTGAAATGACAGATCCGTTTTGGGAAAAAGCCTTGAAAGGCAGGGGAATTTGTGCGGGACACTTTTCAACAGTAAAGTGAAGTGGTATAATATAAGTCATTCCTGCCGGCGGTATCTGTGGTGCGGCTTAACATGTGAGGGAAACGATTGTGACAGAGTTTTTGATCCGATTGTTTGTAAAACAGCGCGACCCGGCCCTGCCCGGGGTGCGTGCGATATACGGCAAGCTGGCAAGCTGGGTGGGCATTGGCTGCAACCTGCTGCTGTTTGCCGGTAAATTTGCGGTGGGCACCCTGTTTGGCAGTATTGCCATTACTGCCGACGGTATGAATAACCTTTCGGATGCTTCCAGCAATGTGGTCAGCCTGCTGGGCTTCAAGCTGGCGGCAAAGCCTGCTGACGCCGAGCACCCCTACGGCCATGCCCGGTATGAATATCTGGCAGGGCTGTGCGTCAGCGTGATGATCATGGCCATCGGCCTGTCGCTGGGCAAAGAGTCGTTTTTTAAGGTGCTGCGGCCCGAACAGGTGGGCTTCAGCTGGCTGAGCATCGGGGTGCTGCTGGCCTCCATTGGGGTAAAGCTGTGGCTGAGTGTGTTCAATGGAAAGATTGGTGCCCTGATCGATTCGGATACCCTGCGTGCCACCGCGGCCGACAGCCGCAACGATGTGATCAGCACCAGCGCGGTGCTGGCATCCACGTTGCTGTGCAAAGCTACCGGATTTGCGGTCATCGACGGTGTGATGGGTCTGGCGGTAGCGGCGTTCATTCTGTACAGTGGTTTTACCTTGGTAAAGGATACGTTAAGCCCGCTTCTGGGCGAAAGCCCTGACCCGAAGCTGGTGCAGCACATTGAAAAAACCGTGATGAGTTACCCCGATGTGCTGGGCATGCACGATTTGATGGTGCACGACTATGGCCCGGGCCGGCAATTTGCCAGCCTGCATGTGGAATTTGCCGCTGAAACCGATGTGCTGATCGCCCACGATGTGGTGGACACCATCGAGCGTGATTTTTTGAAGCGGGATAACCTGATGGTTACCATTCATTACGACCCCATCGTCACGGCTGACCAGTCGGTGGCCGATGTGCGGGGGTATCTGACCGAAACGCTGGCCGCCCTTGATCCGGCCCTTTCGCTGCACGATCTGCGGCTGGTGCCGGGCGAAACCCACACCAATGTGCTGTTTGATCTGGTGCTGCCCGCCGGCTATACCGGCGACCGGGCCGAGGTGCTGCGCCGCCTGCGGGAGGCGTTGTATGTCAAGGACCCCAAGTACATTGCAGTGGTAAAAATCGAGCAGGCGTATGTC
This sequence comes from Faecalibacterium sp., assembly GCA_017483235.1. Lineage (GTDB taxonomy): Bacteria > Bacillota > Clostridia > Oscillospirales > Ruminococcaceae > Faecalibacterium. The sequence goes on from JAFULE010000148.1 coordinate 5,478, forward strand.
GCCGGCTATGAGGAGTGAATAGGATGCTGAACGAACAGTACAGGGCCATGCTGGCCAATAAAAGTGTCATTCGCGAAACCTTTATGTTTGGCAAGCAGCGGGCCGCGCAGATCGGGTACGAAAATGTGTTCGATTACTCGCTGGGCAACCCCAGCGTGCCCTGCCCGCCGCAGTTTACTGCTGCTATGCAGCAGCTGCTGGCCGCAGAAGAGCCGGTGGCCCTGCACGGTTACTGCCCCAGTCAGGGCGACCCGGTATTCCGCGCGGCAGTGGCCAAAAGCTGTGCGGCCCGGTTTGGGCTGCCTTATACCGCAAACCACATTTTTCCTACCACCGGCGCGGCCGGCGCGCTGAGTCATGCGCTGCGCGCGGTGACAAAGCCCGGCGATGAGGTGATCACCTTTGCGCCCTACTTCCCCGAATACGGCCCCTATGTGGTCGGCACCGGGGCGGTGCTGCGGGTGGTGCCGGCCAAAGCGCCGGAGTTTCAGCCGGATCTGGATGCCTTTGAGCAGCTGGTAAGCGAAAATACCGCCGCAGTGCTGATCAACACCCCCAACAACCCCAGCGGTGTGGTGTATTCCACTGCCACTATGCAGCGGCTGGCAAAAATTCTGACGGAAAAAAGCGCACAGTACGGCCAGCCCATCTATCTGGTCAGCGACGAGCCCTACCGCGAGATCGTATTCGATGGTGTGGACGCGCCCTATCCGGCCGCTTTTTACGAAAACACCCTGACCTGCTACTCTTTTTCGAAAAGTCTGAGCCTGCCCGGCGAGCGCATCGGCTATGTGGCAGTGCGGCCCGGCTGTGTGGGGGAAGAGGTTCTGGTGGATATGATGGCTCAGATCAGCCGGTTTACCGGCCACAACTGCCCGCCCAGCATCATTCAGCGGGCCTGTGCCCAATGTCTGGATGTGACCAGCGATCTGAGTGTATACCAAACCAACATGAAGCTGCTGTACGATAAGCTGACCGAGCTGGGCTTTGAGGTGCAGCGCCCCGGCGGCACCTTTTACATCTTCCCCAAGGCGCTGGAAGCCGACGCCAATGCTTTCTGCATGAAGGCGCGGGAATTTGACCTGCTGCTGGTGCCGGGCGACAGCTTTGGTGCACCGGGCTATGTGCGGCTGGCCTACTGCATCGACACCGAAAAGGTGCGGCGCAGCCTGCCCGCCTTTGAACAGCTGGCGGCGGCATACCGCCGATAACATACGGGCCGGCGAAGGGAAAGCGCCAACACAGGCCCTGAAAACAAAACTGCGCGGCGTGGCCGCGAGGAATATGGAGGGAACTATTATGGAAAAAATCAGAATGACCACCCCCCTCGTCGAGATGGACGGCGACGAGATGACCCGCATTCTGTGGAAGATGATCAAGGACGAACTGATCCTTCCCTTTGTGGAGCTGAACACAGAGTATTACGACCTTGGCCTGCCCCACCGGGACGAAACGGGAGATCAGGTGACCATGGATGCGGCGCTGGCCAACAAAAAGTACGGCGTGGCGGTCAAGTGTGCCACCATCACCCCCAATGCCCAGCGTGTGGAAGAGTACAAGCTGCACGAGATGTGGAAAAGCCCCAACGGCACCATCCGCGCCGTGCTGGATGGCACCGTGTTCCGTGCGCCCATCATGATCGACAGCATCAAGCCGGCGGTGCGCAGCTGGAAAAAGCCCATCACCATTGCGCGCCATGCCTACGGCGATGTGTACAAGTGCAGTGAGATCCGGGTGCCCGGCGCCGGCACCGCCGAGCTGCGGTTTACCGATGCCGCCGGCAATACCACCACCCGGAAGATTTTTGAGTTTACCGACTGCGGCGGCATTCTGCAGGGCCAGTACAACAAGGACGATTCCATCGCCAACTTTGCCCGCAGCTGCTTCAACTATGCACTGGATGCAAAGCAGGATCTGTGGTTTGGCGCCAAGGACACCATCAGCAAGCAGTACGATCACACCTTCAAGGACATTTTTCAGGAGATCTACGACGCCGAGTATAAGGCAAAGTTTGAAGCGGCGGGCATTTCCTACTTTTACAGCCTGATCGACGACATTGTGGCCCGGGTCATTCGCAGCGAGGGCGGTTTTATCTGGGCCTGCAAGAACTACGACGGCGATGTGATGAGCGATATGGTGTCCACTGCCTTTGGCAGCCTTGCCATGATGACGAGTGTGCTGGTCAGCCCGGACGGTAAGTATGAATACGAGGCCGCCCACGGCACCGTTACCCGTCATTACTACCGCTGGCTGAAGGGCGAAGCCACTTCCACCAACCCCGTGGCCACCATTTTTGCGTGGAGCGGTGCGCTGCGCAAGCGCGGCGAGCTGGATGGCCTGGCCGCCCTGGCCGCCTTTGGCGACAAGCTGGAGGCCGCTACCCTGCAGACCCTGAACGACGGCATTATGACCAAGGATCTGTGCGGTCTGGCCGAAGGCATCACCCCCACCGCGGTGGACAGCGAAGGCTTTATCAAGGCCATCCGTGCCCGGCTGGAACAGCTGCTGGCGGCATAATTCCCATCAAAAACAAGAGAAAGCGCCCTGTCATCCGGTGGGATGACAGGGCGCTTTGTGTGTTTTGGGTCAGGAGATGAACTCGGCGCCAATGGTATATTCGGCCCATTGGCCAAGGGCGCTTTGCGCGCTGGTGCAGTCGGCAAAACCGTAGGCTCCCAGCGGGCTGCGCCATTTGGCGGCGGTAAATTTCAGCGGCCTCAGGCCGTGGTATACGCCCTCCAGCGGCTGCTCAGTGATGGAAAACAGGCAGCCGTTATCCCACCGGTAAGACGGGTAAGTGGCTGTGCTGGCGCTGAACTCGGTCAGCCAGCCATCGGCGATCAGTTGGTCCATGTTCATCTGCAGCGGCTGCACGCCGTGCTGTTCGGCAAAGGCCCACGCCACGGCGGCCTGTTCGGCGGCGGGCAGACTTGTGCCGCTTAAATCGACGCTGACATATTCAATGTCGGTGTTCAGGGCTTCGTCCTTAGCCCACAAATCGTTCAATACCTGCAGATACAGTGCGCACAGGTCGTCGAAGCCGTATGCAAGGCAGCGGATGGAATACACGATATCGAAATGGGCGGGGTAGGTCAGCTGCATCGAGTCGCCGTGGGTCACCTCGATCAGGGTGCCGGGCGTCAGCGCGGCCTCACCCTCGGTGGTCAGGGGCACATTGGCCGCGTTCACCCGCACCAGATCGCCGCCGGTGTTTTCACCACAGGGGGCCAGCAGAAGAAGGTCGTTGCTGTTGGCCACAATGCGCCAGATGGTGGTGAGTTGCTGTTCCGAAGAAGGGGCGGCCGGGGCCGCACTGCTGCCGGGTACAGCTGCTGTCCCGCAGCCGGCCAGCAGCAAGGCGGTGCACAGAACAAGGCAAAGAACGAGCAGATGTTTTTTCATGGCGGGCAGCTCCTTCGGTGTGATGTCTTTGCCTGTAATACGGCTGGTCGGCGGCAAATATTGCAGCGCAGTGTGCAAAAAAGGGCGGCCGCCCCAAAAGGGTAGCCGCCCGGAACAATGATTATTTTCAGTAATGCAGGCCAAAACCGCTGCGGTAGTAGTTGCCGTCCTCGTCACAGTAGGCGTAGCTGCCGCCCTTGACCTTGGCCAGAATGGCCGGGTCGATGTACTGGTCCTTGTCGTAACCGGGTACATCGTTGGGCGAAGCGCAGATCTCGCGCACCACGCCGTCGATCTCCTTCTCGGTGATGGCGATGACCTCCGGGCAGGATACCATGGTCAGGCTCATTTTGCCGGTGGGGTTGTACTCGCCGCTCAGCACGTCCATCTGGGCACCCAGTGCGTTGCCCATGGCAACCGGCGACACGGTGTACTGGAAGGTCATGCCGTCCACATAAGGTTCCAGATTGCTGAGGATCCACGGGTTGCAGACCACGAAGGTGGCAATCACCTTGCCGCCGTGGGCGTGTACCTTTTCAGCCAGAGCAGGGATCTTGCCAATACCGCGCAGGGTGTTGATCTCGATCTTGTTGCCGGTCTTTTTCTGGCTCTTGTTTACCTCGCGCTCGTCGTGCATATAGCCTTCCACCAGCTCCAGCACCGGCATCGAGCGCTGCACGAACACGATGTTGTTCTGCTGCGGCCATACGTGCAGATAAGCGTAGTCACACTCCTCGGGGCTGCTGACGATCTGGTAGCCCTTGGCTTCCAGCAGGGCCTCCAGCTGCTTACGCAGCTTTTCGTCATTGTCCTCGCCGGCAACGCCTGCGCCCATCATCTGGGCCAGCCATGCGCCGGCATTCTCGCCGGAGAATACCTCTACATACACCTTTTTGCCCTTGACCATGGGCAGCACGCCGCCGTGGTTCTTGGCCAGAACAACTTCCTTCTGGCAGGCTTTGTAGGCGGCCTTTTTGGCGCCCTCGAAGTTTTCGGCGCGTACGCGATCGGCTTCGTCAGGGTCCAGATAGGGGTTGTCTACACGCTGCTGCAGGAACAGACTGAGCAGACGGCGGTAGTTGGCACGATCCAGATCTTCCTTGGGCAGCCAGCCTTCCTCCACCGCTTTGACGATGTTTTCGGCATCGTAGTTGCCGCCGATGACATCGGTGCCGGCCGAGATGGCCTTGGCATAACGCTGAGGCATGGTCAGATGCTCGACGCCGTAGATCTGGGTGGTGGTGATGCCCGAGTCGCTGTTGACATAGCCGGTAAAGCCCATGGTATCGCGGGCCAGATCGGTGATCAGCTCCTTGGAATAGGTGGAGCCAACCTGCTCAGTGGAGGTCAGATGTCCCTTGTAATACTGGGGCTTGCTTCTGCCGTCGGTAGCCACACGGGAATAGTCGGGCATGATTGCGGAAGCCTTCATGTCAAAGGCTGCCTGGAAGGGAGGCAGGTGGTACTTTTCC
>JAFULE010000149.1 GCA_017483235.1 Faecalibacterium sp.
AAACTGTACCGGACGCTCAAACAACGCTGCCGCCGAATCCCGGTCATCCGACTGCCCCAATGCCCACATCAGCTTGGTCACCACCGCCTCGGGTGTCATATCACGGGCTTCCAGCACACCGGGCAGCTGCTTTGCCACACGGCCTACCTCGTACACCGAAAGATCGCTGCCTTCGTGCTGCACCTGGGTGGAAAATACCACCAGCTTGCCCTCTTCGGCCCATTGAGTCACAGCCTGCACCAGCCTGCCCTCATCGGTGGTAGGCAAACCGCCCACACCAAAGCCCTCGATCACAAGGGCACGGTAATGCTGCCGCAGCCAGTCCAGTACATCGGCGTTCATACCGGGCACCAGCCGCAGCACAAACACCGAGGGGTCCAGCCGGTCGTAAAACCGCACTGGCTTGGGGGCTGGCGTGGGGATAAAACGGATCATCCGTTCATCCCGGAACACCGCGGTTTCGGGGTAGTCGATGCTGGAAAAGGCGTTGAAGCTTTTGCTGCGCACCTTGCGGGCGCGGGTGCCCAGAATGACCTTGTTGTCAAATACGATCTGCACACCCCACGCGCCATCGGCACTGGCATAGCCGAACGCGCGCAGCAGGTTGTTGCGGGCGTCGGTATCCCGGTTGTAGATCGATTTCTGGCTGCCGGTCAGCACAATGGGCTTGGCCGGATTTTGCACCAGATAGCTGAGCGCCGCGGCGGTATAGGCCATGGTGTCGGTACCATGGGTGATGACAAAGCCGTCATACTCATGGTAATGCTGCCGCAGCGCCCGCGCCATGCCCAGCCATTGTTGCGGCCCGATGTTGGTGGAATCGAGATGATACAGCTGCAGCGTTTCGATACGGCACATCCGGGCCAGCTCGGGCACAAACTGCAAAAGCTCCTGCGGGGTGATGGCCGGGGCAAGGCCGCCCTGTGCGGTGGGACGGCTGGCGATGGTGCCGCCGGTGGCCAACAGCAAAACCTTTTTCATAGGCAATTCTCCTTATTAAGGAAGAGTGTTTGGGTTTATCATACCACAAAACAGCCCCGGATACAAAAAGAAAACGGCCGGTCTTTACGACCGGCCGTGGTGCGGATAAGAGGACTTGAACCTCCACCGAGTTGCCCCGATTAGAACCTGAATCTAACGCGTCTGCCAATTCCGCCATATCCGCATATATGTAAACGCGGTGTTCACCGCGAGTACGCTGTATGTAAACGCGGCGTTGGCCGCGGTTACCGTATCGCCCGTTTCGTCAGGCGACGGTATTTATTATACTCATCTCACACGGTCTTGTCAACACTTTTTTTAATTTTTTTCGATTTTTTTTTGCAGATTCCAGCTGCAGCCTCGTTTAGCCCCAAAAACCAGGCCACCGGCAGATACACAGCCCCCATTGCAGCGGCGGCCGCCAGCAGCTGCACTGCCGGATGCTGCCCCGCCAGCCCGACCAGCACCGTTCTGCCGGCAGTCACCGAAGCAAACGCCGCCAGCGCTGGGGCACAAATCCATCGGCCCGTCCGCAGCGGCAGACCGGTGACCTGCAGCAGCCGCCGGGTGTTCAGCAGGCAGGTGAACAGATTGGAACCACAGATTACCAGCAAAAAGCCCGGCATACCCATGCGGGGCAGCAGCAAAATCACACCTGCAATGCGCAGGGTCGAGTCCCACGCAGAATACCCAAAGGCAGCTTTCTGCTCACCAATGCCTTTGATGGCCCCGTCCACCATGTTTTCCAGATACATCAGCGGCATGACCGGGGCCAATACCCGAATGTAAAATGCCGCTTCGCTGCTTTGGTACAGCAGCTCGGCCAGCGGTGCAGCACACACCCAAAAAGCCGCCCCTGCCAGCGCCGAAGCGTACATGGTCAAGGCCAACATCCGGTCCAGCAAGGTGCGCAGGGTGCGGATATGCCCCTTCACATGCGCTTCTGTAATTTCGGGCATCAACAGGGTGGCAAGACTGCCCAACAAGCTGAACGGAAAATACAGCAGCGGCAGGGCCATCCCCTTCAGTACGCCGTACTGGGCAACCGCCGCCGTGCGGCCGCCGTCAGCTGCCAGATACACCGCCAAACAGGCCGGCACCAGCATGTTTTCAGCGGTGTGCAGCCCGCTGGACAGGCAGCGTCCGCCTTCCACAGGCCACAGGATCTGCCAAATGCGGCCGTTGATATCCGCCGGCACCTTTCCCGGTTCGGTGGGCATGCGACAGCATTCCCGGCGGTAAAACATCATCATCAGCCCGGTGGACAACATCTCGCTTGTGGTTTCGCCCAAAAGCACTGCCTGACAGCGCAGGGCCACCTCTGCTCCCTGCAGCTTTTGCAGCAGCCAGAATACCGCCGCAATGCGGAAGCCCTGCTCGACCAACTGACTGACCACATTCGGGCCCACCCGGCGCAAAGCCAGAAACGCCCCCCGCAGCACCGCAGCCAGCGCCATAAAGGGCAGCGAAAACGCCAGCGTGCGAATGGAAGCGGTGGCTCGCGTATCCCCCAGCCACCACCGGGCTGCCAGCCCCGCCAGCCCAAACTGTGCCGCACCGGCAGCACAGCCCAAAGCCAGCGCCACCGCACACAGTCGTCGTACCACCGCCCGGGCTGCCGCCATGCTGCGGCCAAGTTCTTCGGCCACCAGCCGGGTGGCCGCTACCGACACCCCCGAGGTGGCCAGAGTGATGAACACCGAGTAAAAGGCCAGAATCAGCTGATACAGCCCCAGCCCTTCGCTGCCCAAAGCCCCCGCCAGATACACCCGGAACAGCATACCGGCCAGCCGCAGCACCAGCCCCGAACCGGTAAGCACCGCCGCATTTTTTACATAGTTCTGCCGCATCATGCCGCCCCCTTTTCTGCATGGTATGCGCGGGCGGCGGGTGGGTATACCGGGTTTCTTGTATATCAGCGGTTTTTGTGGTATATTACTTTTAATGTTTGATTTTACGTGCCCATGGCACATCAAAGGAGCAAATGCACTATGAGCGAACAATGTACCCATGACTGCTCTACCTGCAGCCAGAACTGTGCGTCTCGCAGCGGCCCGCCGCCGCACGAGGCGCCCAACCCCAACAGCAACATCAAAAAGGTGATCGGCGTTGTGTCCGGCAAGGGCGGTGTTGGCAAAAGCATGACCAGCGCCCTGCTGGCCATTGCCCTGCGCCGCCGCGGCTACCAGTGCGGCGTGCTGGATGCCGACATTACCGGCCCCTCCATTCCCAAGCTGTTTGGCATCCACGGCCGCGCCTATGCCGACGACAAAGGTGCCTGGCCCATCAAGAGCCGCACCGGCATTGATGTAATGAGCATCAACCTGCTGGTGGAAAATGAAGAGGACCCCGTGGTCTGGCGCGGCCCGGTGATTGCCGGCGCAGTCAAGCAGTTCTGGACCGACGTGGTATGGCAGGATGTGGATTTCCTGTTTGTGGACATGCCCCCGGGAACCGGCGACGTGCCCCTGACCGTGTTCCAGAGCCTGCCGGTGGACGGCATTGTGGTGGTTGCCAGCCCGCAGGAGCTGGTGGGTATGATCGTAGCCAAGGCTGTGAACATGGCCAACATGATGAACGTACCCATGCTGGGCATTGTGGAAAACATGAGCTATCTGGTCTGCCCCGACTGCGGCAAGCACATCCAGCTGTTTGGCAACAGCCACGTAGACGAGGTTGCCGCCAAGTACAGCCTGAAGGTGCTGAGCAAGATGCCCATCGACCCCAATCTGGCCGCTTTGGCCGATTCCGGCATGCTGGAAACCTACCCCCACGAGCTGCTGACCGGCGCTGCCGATGCCGTGGAGGCTTTGCTGAAGTGATCTTTTGTCCCTGCCGCCGGGTGCGGCAGGGATTTTTGCCACACAGGAGATAACTGCCATGTCAAAATGCTTTTCTGCCGCCAAACTATTGCTGCCCGGTCTTTTGTGCGGTGCGGCAAGCTTTGTCCTTGCGTTTTTGTTCATTCCCAGCGCATGCATTGCCTGGCCCGACTGGCTGTGGATCGGCTGCAAACTGCTGCTGCCCCTTGGGGCTGCCTGGATGCTGCTGGGGCAAAAGCCACTTTGGACCTTGTGGCCGGGGCTTGCGGTACAGTATGCACTGCTATGGCAGTTCGCCCAACCGGTGGCCCGGCTGAACGGCATCCACCTTGGGGGCCTGGGCGGGTTTACGTACCTGTTCGAGGCCGCCGTATGGCCGCTGGGTATCACCCTGCTGCAGCTGTTGGTGCTGTGGGCAGTGCGCAAGGCTGCTGTGCGTTAAGCTTTTTACCCGCTGTACTTTACATTCTTTTGTAAAATTCACCCAAAACAGAGATTTGCTTGATAAAATAAGCAAATCTCTGTTTTTTTGTTCACTTTTTCGGTTTCAGTATCGCTTCACTCTTGTAAATCGGCAAAGGATTGTTTATAATAGGTGCATCGCCTGCGATTGTGCGCGGGCAGCGCATATGTTATTCATTATGACATAGAGGAAAGGGGATCAGCATTTATGATCACAAACGATTATCTGAACCGCGTTTATGAGGGTCTGGCAGCCCGCAACGCCCACGAGCCTGAGTTTCTGCAGGCGGTAAAGGAAGTTCTGGAAAGCATTCAGCCGCTGGTGGAAAAGCACCCCGAATACGAGCAGTACGGCCTGATCGAGCGCCTGGTTGAGCCCGAGCGTATTATCACCTTCCGTGTGCCCTGGGTGGACGACGCCGGCAAGGTGCAGGTCAACCGCGGCTATCGCATCCAGTTCAACAGCGCCATCGGCCCCTACAAGGGCGGCTGCCGCTTCCACCCCTCGGTCAATCAGAGCATTCTGAAATTTTTGGGCTTTGAGCAGACCTTTAAGAACAGCCTGACCACCCTGCCCATGGGCGGCGGCAAGGGCGGCTCGGACTTTGACCCCAAGGGCAAGAGCGACATGGAGGTCATGCGCTTCTGCCAGAGCTTTATGACCGAGCTGTACCGCCACATCGGCCAGTTTGTGGACTGTCCCGCCGGCGACATTGGCGTTGGTGCCCGCGAGGTAGGCTATATGTTCGGCCAGTACAAGCGTATTACCACCAGCTTCCAGGGCGGCATGATCACCGGCAAGGGCCTGACCTTTGGCGGTAGCCTGGCCCGCACCCAGGCCACCGGCTATGGCCTGTGCTACTTTACCGCCGAAGCGCTGAAGTGCATGCGGGGCGACAGCTTTGCCGGCAAGACGGTGGTGATCTCGGGCAGCGGCAACGTGGCCATCTACGCCACCGAAAAGGCCACTGAGCTGGGCGCCAAGGTGGTTGCCATGAGCGACTCGAACGGTTACATCTACGACCCCAACGGCATTGATCTGGCCTATGTGAAGAACCTGAAGGAAGTGCGCCGCGGCCGCATCAAGGAATATGCCGACACACACCCCGGTACCACCTATGTACCCGACTGCCGCAAGATCTGGGAGGTGCCCTGTGATATTGCCCTGCCCTGTGCCACCCAGAACGAGCTGGACGAAGCCGGTGCCAAGGCACTGGTGGCCAACGGCTGCACCGTGGTATGCGAAGGTGCCAATATGCCCAGCACCCCCGCCGCTGTGGAAGTTTTCCTGAACAACGGTATTCTGTATGGCCCGGCCAAAGCAGCCAACGCCGGCGGCGTTGCCACCAGCGGTTTGGAAATGACCCAGAACTCCGAACGCCTGAGCTGGACCTTTGAAGAGGTGGACAGCAAGCTGAAAGGCATTATGGAAGGCATCTTCCACGCCAGCTACAACGCTTCGGTGGAAGCCGGCAGCGAAGGCAACCTGATGGTTGGCGCCAACTGCGCCGGTTTCCTGAAGGTGGCCACCGCCATGATGGCACAGGGCGTAACCTACTAAGCCTGCTCCCTTTTACAAACAGCAAAGCCCGGTCTGACATTGTGTCAGACCGGGCTTTTTGCCGTCAGGGCAGTTTTTCCAGTACAAATTCACCGCACAGATAGGCCTTGTCCTCCCAACCGTCCTCGGTCAGGTAAAACCCCAGCTGGCCGGTTCCCTCGGGGATCTGGTACCCATGGTTTTCGAAGCGGTAGGTCAGCCGCACACCGCAGCTTTCGAAGGTGTAATTCTGCAGCGATTTTTCCTCCAGATCATCATACAGATCGTTTTTTACCACCACAGTCCAAAGATTCGCCTCGGGTTGAGCCGCAGCAAAGCTGAGCATAGCAAGCTGCACCGCCGCATCCGGGGGCGAAGCCCAGAAACCGCTGCTTCGCCATTGATATGTAATGCGATGGACCATACCGTCTGCCCCGGTTTCAATGGCAAACTGCGGCTCGTCGTTGGGATCCTGCAGCTCGCCGTCCACATAGACCACGTAGTTATTCCGACGTACCCAACTGCCGTCGGGCTGCAGCAGGTCGAAGCTGTAGTTCATGCAGTCCACATAGCGGTTGAAATTGTTGGCAAACTGCTGTGCCGTTACACCGGATTCGCTGCGATAGCGGGGCATCAGCCCATTCAAGGTGAACAGCAGGCCGCCTGCAAACAATGCAGCCCACAGCAGAACGCCCGCCGTGACCCGCCAGCGCTTTTCGTCCCGGATGAGGTAGCGCTCGCCGTATTCCTGCCAGTTGTTGCCGCCGTTCCACGCCTCGTTGTAGCTTTTCCACAGCCGCCACAGCGAAAACGGAGGAATGTTGGCCCCCATGCCCCCGGTAAATACCCGCCAGGTACGGATCAGGCCTTCGGAATAATCAAAGGGGTAGCCGCCCTTCTGCTGCAGCCGCAGCCCCAGAAGCCACTTGCCCGGAGTGGTGCGCAGCCACCGCAGCAGCAGCGGCTCAACAAACAACATCATAAGAACCGGCATAAAGCCCAGTACCAGCTCTGCCAATGCATTCTGCAGCGGCCACAGCTGAAACACGCCGTGCAGCAAAGCGTGCAGCAAAAAGCTGTACAGCATCAGATCCAGCCAGCGGGCCAGAAACCGCCGCCCGGCCATGCCCTGCAGCTTCTGCCAGCCGGGGGGCAAAACCTCGGGCGGAACCGCGGTTTTCTCTGTCTCTTCGGCAAAGCCTGGACGATAATTCTGCTGCTGTTTCAGCAGCTCGGTGCGGCGGGGCACCGCAGTGTAAACCGGCGGCGAAACAACCGGCGGCTGCTGTGCTGCCGCCTGCCCGGCCAGCTGCTGCACCTGCGCCAGATATTTTTCGGCGTTCAGGGTCTGATAGCTGGCCTGCTCGGCCCGCAGGCTGGCGCACACCTGCCGGGCCGCCCCGGCCTGTGCCGCGCCGGCCGCCAACTCGTCCATACGGGCAGCCAGCACATCGGGCAGTGATTCTTCCCCGGTTTGCAGCCGGCGGATGGTTTCCACCGGCAGGCCCAGCTGACGCAGCAGCCGGATCTTATTCAGCGCTTCCAGATCTTCCGGCGAGTAATCCCGGTAACCGTTTTGCTGGCGTACTGGGGCAAGAAGACCCTGCTGCTCGTAATAGCGAATGTTGGCGCGGGGGATCCCACTTTGTTCTTCGATCTGCTTGATGTTCATGCATTGCGCCCCCTTTCCAGCCCAGTATAAGGTATCAAGCCGCTTTACAGTCAAGCTAAGCAGCCACATTTTTTATAAAAACACGCGCGCAGAGCCTTTTGGCCCTGCGCGCGGCTTGGTCAGTTCAGATCTTCCTCTACTGCGGGGGTGGGCGCAGGAGTTGGGGCCGCCGTGGGCTCGGGGGTTGGGGTGGGGGTGATTACCACATCCCGGTCGGCAGCAATATACACCGTAACCGTGGTGCCGGTAAGCACCTGCTGATCGGGCTTGACATCACATTTTACCACACAGCCGCTGGCGTAGCTGCCGTCGTTTTCCATCACATACACCGCTGCAGCCAATCCGGCCTTGCGCAGTTCGGCCACCGCGTCCACCT
>JAFULE010000150.1 GCA_017483235.1 Faecalibacterium sp.
GGCCGTGCAGGCTGCGGGCCAGTGCCTCGTCATTGGGGCGGGTAACCAGAACTTCGCTGCCCTCGACCTTAACGGTCATCATAGGATGGAAGTTGGAATTCAGGCTGCCCTTGGGGCCCTTGACGGCGACGGTGTGGGCTGCTTCGTCAACAGTAACAGTGACGCCGGCAGGAATGACGATGGGTTTTCTTCCAATTCTCGACATTGTCTTTTACCCCTTTCTTACCACACAAAGGCCAGGACTTCGCCGCCAACGTGCGCAGCACGAGCAGACTTGTCGGTCATGATGCCCTTGGAAGTGGAGATGATTGCGGTGCCCAGACCACGCATGACCTTGGGCATATCCTCGCAGTTGGTGTAGATGCGCAGGCCGGGCTTGGACACACGGCGCAGGCCGGCGATAACGGGCTGGCCGTTATCCTGATACTTCAGAGTCAGGACGATGGTGCCCTGAACGGTGTCGTTTTTCACCTGCATACCCTTGATGTAGCCCTCGTCGACCAGGATCTGGCAGATTGCCTTCTTCATGTTCGAAGCAGGGATCTCAACAGAAGGGTGTTTGGCGCTGCTGGCGTTGCGGATGCGAGTGAGCAGGTCCGCGATAGGATCAGTAATCTGCATTGCCACTAACCTCCTTTAAGTTAGCTGTTCGTTTGTTGTTTTCGGGCGTTTTTGACAAGCGCCCTTTCATATCGATACCTCCCCGATGGTTCGGGGAGGGTATCTTTAGCTTGATGGGACCGGCCGAATTACCAGCTGGCCTTCTTCACACCGGGGATCTCGCCCTTGTAAGCCAGCTCGCGGAAGCAGATACGGCAGATGCTGTACTTGCGCAGAACCGAGTGGGGACGGCCGCAGATCTTGCAGCGGGTGTAAGCACGGGTGGAGAACTTGGCAGGACGGGCCTGCTTCAGCTTCATAGAAGTCTTTGCCATTTCAAATTCCCTCCCTTAATCAGTTGGCGAACGGGGCGCCCAGAGCCTTCAGCAGCTCCTTGCCCTCTTCGTCGGTCTTGGCGGTGGTGACGAAGCAAACGTCCATGCCGCGGATCGCGTCGACCTTGTCGAAGTCGATCTCGGGGAAGATGATCTGCTCCTTGATGCCGCAGGCGTAGTTGCCGCGGCCGTCAAAGCCGTTGCCGTTGATGCCGCGGAAGTCGCGAACACGGGGCAGAGCCACGTTGAAGAAGCGATCCACGAACTCGTACATACGCTCGCCACGCAGGGTGACCTTGCAGCCGATGGGGGTGCCAGCGCGCAGCTTGAAGTTAGCAACGCTCTTCTTGGCACGGCAGATAACGGCCTTCTGGCCAGTGATCTGGCCCAGATCCTTCATAACAGCGGTCAGGATCTTCTCGTTTTCCTTGGCTTCGCCGCAGGCAACGTTGATGACGACCTTGTCCAGCTTGGGGATCTGCATAACGCTCTTGTAACCGAACTTCTTGTTCAGGGCAGGAGCAATTTCATTGACATACTGTTCTTTCAAACGAGCCATTGTTTATTACTCCTCTCTCTTATACTTCGGCGCCGCACTTCTTGCAGACGCGAACATTCTTGCCGTCCTTCACGACGTGGCCGGTACGGACGGTCTTGCCGCACTTGGGGCAAACCAGCTGGACCTTGGAAGCGTACATGGCACCCTCGGCCTTAACGATGCCGCCCTGCTCGCCCTGACGGCGGGGCTTGACGTGCTTGGTGACCAGGTTGCGGCCCTCGACGATGACCTTGCCTTCGCTGGGGCTGACCTGCAGCACCTTACCAGTCTGGCCCTTGTCCTTGCCGCTGATGATCATAACGTTATCGCCGGTTTTAACATGAAGATTATTCATAACTTAAAACCTCCTTACAGCGATTCCGGAGCCAGGCTCAGAATCTTGGTGTAACCGCCCTCGCGCAGTTCGCGGGCGACGGGTCCAAAGATACGAGTACCCTTGGGATTCTTGTCGTTGTTGATGATAACGGCGGCATTCTCGTCGAAACGGATGTAGGAGCCGTCATCGCGGCGAACGCCATGCTTGCTGCGTACGATAACAGCCTTGACAACGTCGCCCTTCTTCACAGTGCCGCCGGGGGCTGCCTTCTTGACAGAGCACACCACGACGTCACCAATGTTAGCATATCTCTTGCGGGTACCGCCCAGCACACGGAAGCACATCAGTTCTTTGGCACCGGTGTTGTCGGCAACTTTGAGATAAGTCTGCATCTGAATCATGTCAGATTTCTCCTTTCAAAGTAGCTTACTTCGCCTTCTCAACGATCTTGACCAGGCGCCAACGAACCTCCTTGGACAGGGGACGGCACTCCATGATCTCAACGCGGTCGCCAATGCCGCACTCGTTCTGCTCGTCACGAGCCTTGAACTTCACGGTGCGCTTCAGGATCTTCTTGTACAGGGGGTGCTGCACGCTGTCCTTAACGGCAACCACGATGGTCTTATCCATCTTGTCGGACACAACGACGCCGACACGGGTCTTTCTCAGATTACGCTCTTCCATCGTTTAACCTCCTTACTGCTTCTCAGCCAGAATGGTCATCACGCGGGCGATGTCCTTCTTGACTGCATTGATGCGGCCGGGGTTCTCCAGCTGATTGATGGCATGCTGGAAGCGCAGGTTAAACAGCTCGCTCTTCAGCTCGGCCAGCTTGGCGTTCAGCTCTTCAGCCTTCAGGCTGCGCAGTTCATTAGCCTTCATTGGTGCCATCCTCCTTCAGATCCTCGCGGACCACAAATTTGCACTTGACGGGCAGCTTGTGCGAAGCCAGACGCATGGCCTCACGGGCGGTCTCCTCACTGACATCGGCCAGCTCGAACATGACACGACCGGGCTTGACCACGGCCACCCAGTATTCGGGGGAACCCTTACCGGAACCCATGCGGGTCTCGGCGGGCTTTTCGGTAACAGGCTTATCGGGGAAGATCTTGATCCAGACCTTACCGCCACGCTTGATGTAACGAGTCATGGCGATACGGGCAGCCTCGATCTGCTTGGAAGAGATCCAGGCCGGCTCGGTGGCAACAAGACCGTACTGGCCCTGGCAAACGGTGTTGCCGCGAGTGGCCTTACCGGTCATACGGCCGCGCTGCACGCGACGGTACTTAACACGCTTAGGCAGTAACATTACTTATTGCCTCCTTTCTTGAGAACCTCGCCCTTGTAAACCCAAACCTTAACGCCAACCTTACCGTAGGTGGTATCGGCCTCGGCAAAGCCGTAGTCGATGTCGGCGCGCAGGGTCTGCAGGGGGATGGTGCCTTCGTGGTAGCTTTCGGTACGGGCAATGTCAGCGCCGCCCAGACGGCCGGAGCACATTGCCTTGATGCCCTTGGCGGGCACAGTGCTGCGATCGCGGGGGCTCATGGCATTGCGCATGCACTGCTTCATAGCACGGCGGAAGGTGACGCGGTTTTCCAGCTGACGAGCAATGTCCTCGGCAACCAGCTGAGCGTTGGTAGCAGCGCTCTTAACCTCGACAACGTTCACAACGAAGTTCTTGCCGAACTTCTTGCTCAGCTCGTTCTGCAGAGCAACACGAGCCTCGCCGCCCTTGCCGATCACCATGCCGGGCTTGGCACAGTAGACATACACGGTAACGCGAGCAGCGCCGGTGGCAGAATCCACAGTACGCTCGATCTCGATCTTGGGAATACCGGCGTCCTTCAGCTTAGCCTTCAGTTCGGTGCGGATCTTGTGATCCTCAACCAGGGTGTTGCCGAAGTCCTTCTTGGAAGTAAACCAGCGGCTGTCCCAGTCCTTGATTACGCCCACGCGCAGACCGTGGGGATTAACTTTCTGGCCCATTTGTGTTTACCTCCTTACTCTTTCTCTTTCAGAACAACAGTCATGTGGCTGGTGCGCTTCAGAATGCGGTAAGCGCGGCCCTGAGCGCGGGGACGCATGCGCTTCAGGGTGGGGCCGGGGCAGACAAAGCACTCGGCCACGTACAGGTTGTTCTTGTCCATGTTAAAGTTGTTTTCCGCATTAGCGGCTGCAGACTTCACCAGCTTCAGAAGGGGCTCACAAGCGGCCTTCGGGGTGTACTGCAGGATTGCCAGCGCTTCGTCCAGGGGCTTGTTACGGATCAGGTCCATAACGATAGACACCTTACGGGGACTAATGCGGGCATAACGAAGAATAGCCCGAGCTTCCATTGTTGTGTTCCTCCTTCTTACTTCTTGGTGGTGCCGCCGTGACCCTTAAAGGTACGGGTGGGCACGAACTCGCCCAGCTTGTGGCCAACCATATCTTCGGTGACGTACACAGGCACGTGCTTGCGGCCGTCATGCACAGCGAAGGTGTGGCCGACGAACTCGGGGAAGATGGTGGAGGCACGGCTCCAGGTCTTGACAACCTGCTTCTTGCCGGAAGCGTTCATGGCTTCCACATGCTTCATCAGATCAGCCTGGACATAAGGTCCTTTTTTAATACTTCTACCCATTGTCTAAAACTCCTCTCTTACTTCTGGTTAGCACGCTTCACAATGAACTTGTCGGAGCGGTTCTTGGTCTTGCGGGTCTTCAGGCCCAGAGCGGGCTTGCCCCAAGGAGTAACGGGAGTGCTGCGACCGATGGGAGCGCGGCCCTCACCACCACCGTGGGGGTGATCGCAGGGGTTCATAACGGAACCACGGCTGCCGGGGCGAACGCCCATGTGGCGCTTGCGGCCAGCCTTGCCCAGGTTGACGTTCTCATGGTCCAGGTTGGAAACCTGACCGATAACGGCCTTGCAGTTGATGGGCACGTTGCGCATCTCGCCGGAGGGCAGACGCACCAGAGCGTAGCCATTCTCCTTAGCCATCAGCTGAGCCATGTTGCCGGCGGAACGAACCAGCTGGGCGCCCTTGCCGGGGTACAGCTCAATGTTGTGGATGATGGTACCAACAGGGATGTTGGCGAAGGGCAGGCAGTTGCCGGCCTTGATGTCGGCAGTAGCGCCGCTTACCACCACGTCGCCGACCTTCAGGCCGTCGGGAGCGATGATGTAGCTCTTCACGCCGTCCTCGTACTCGATCAGGGCGATGAAGGCGCTGCGGTTGGGATCGTACTCCAGGGTCTTAACGGTAGCGGGAACATCCAGCTTGTTGCGCTTGAAGTCGATCACACGGTACTTGGTGCGGTTGCCGCCGCCCTGATGGCGAACGGTGATGCGGCCGGTGTTGTTGCGGCCGCTGTGCTTCTTCATGGGCTCCAGCAGGCTGCGCTCGGGCTCGACCTTGCTCAGCACACTGTAGTCGGTAACAGTCATGCCGCGGCGGCCCGGAGTAGTCGGCTTATAATGCTTAATAGCCATTACTGTATTCTCCTTTTGCTATCTTATGAATTATTATCGGGGTCATATCCCCATATTCGAACCCTCGGCGGGTTCTGATTACAGCATGCTGCTGAAGAACTCGATTTCCTTGGAGTCCTTCTTCAGGGTTACGATCGCCTTCTTGGAAGCGGCGGTGTAACCGGCATGCATGCCCTGACGGCGGAAACGGCCACGCACGGTGATGGTGTTGACCTTTTCAACCTTGGCGCCGGGGAACAGGGTCTCGACAGCCTGAGCGATCTCAACCTTGGTGGCGTCCTTAGCGACCTTGAAGGTGTACTTCTTGTCGGCGATACCGGCCATGGAGTTTTCGGTGATGACCGGCTTCAGAATGATGTCCTGTGCGGTTTTCATTAGCCCAGTACCTCCTCAAGCTTCTTGGCTGCGCCCTCGCTGATGATCAGCTTGTTGGCGTTCAGCACGTCGTAGGTGTTGACGCTGCCGGTGAAGGTGGTCTTCACGCCGGGAATGTTGGCAGCGCTCTTGACCAGCTTGGCATCGACAACTTCGTTGACGATCAGGTTCTTCTTGCCGGCGCCCACAGCGTTCAGCATGGCGACGACGGCCTTGGTCTTGTACTCCTCGCAAGCCAGCTTGTCAACAACGATCATGTTGCCGTTCAGGGCCTTGTCAGACAGAACGCTCAGCAGAGCCAGGCGCTTGACCTTGTCGTTGATGTGGTAGCGGTAGCTGCGGGGCTTGGGACCGTGGGAAACACCACCGTGGACCTACTGGGGAGCGCGGGTAGAACCCTGACGAGCGTGGCCGGTGCCCTTCTGACGCCAGGGCTTCTTGCCGCCGCCGGAAACTTCCTTGCGGATCTTGGTGTTCTGGGTGCCCTGGCGCTGGTTGGCCAGGAAGTTTACGACTGCAATGTGCACAGCCTTTTCGTTCGGGGTGATGCCGAACACAGCGTCGGAAAGCTCGATCTCGCTAACCTTAACGCCGCTCATGTTGACTACGTCAAACTTTGCCATTGTAGCTTTCCTCCTTACGCCTTCACGCTGTTGCAGATGGTGACCACGGTGCCCTTGGCGCCGGGGATTGCACCCTTGACAGCGATCAGATTATTTTCGGTGTCAACCTTGACAACCGTCAGGTTCTGAACGGTAACGCGCTCAAAACCCATGTGACCGGGCATGCCCTTGCCGGGGTAAACGCGGCTGGGATCAGAGATGGCGCCGGAAGAACCGCCGTGACGGGCGATGGGGCCGGTGCCGTGGCTCATACGCATACGGGCCCAGCCGTAGCGCTTGATAACGCCCTGGTAGCCCTTGCCCTTGGACACGCCGCAAACGTCGACCTTGTCGCCGGCTGCGAAAACGTCAGCCTTGATGATGTCGCCAACGTTCATGGTGTCGATGTTCTCGAAGCGGAACTCGCGCAGGGTCTTCTTGGCAGCAACATCAGCCTTCTTGAAGTGACCGGCAGCAGCCTTGTTCACCTTCTTGTTGCTGACTTCGCCGAAGCCCATCTGCACTGCCTGGTAACCGTCAGACTCGACAGTCTTCTTCTGCACAACAGTGCAGGGGCCTGCCTCGATGACGGTAACGGGAATGAACTTGCCGTTCTCGTCGAAGATCTGGGTCATACCGATCTTCTTACCGATGATACCTTTGACCATTTTTTGAAATCCTCCTGTAAGGTTATTGGTTGGCGGCGCAACGTACACCGTCAACATGACCCCTCGGAAAACGAGGGCGGTCGGGATCGATCTGTTTTTCTTGCATCCTAACCCCGCGCCAGGCGGTAATTAGAAGCCCGCGGCTCTTACGCCGCCGTGTTTGGTGCGGGAACTTAAAATGTTAGATTACAGCTTGATCTCGATGTCCACGCCAGCGGGGAGCTGAAGGCTCATCAGAGCCTCGACCGTCTTGTTGGACGGCTTCAGAATGTCGATCAGACGCTTGTGGGTGCGGCTCTCAAACTGCTCGCGGCTGTCCTTGTACTTGTGGACGGCACGCAGAATGGTGACCACTTCCTTGTCGGTGGGCAGAGGGATGGGGCCGGACACGCGAGCACCGGTGTGCTTAGCGGTTTCGACGATCTTCTCTGCTGCGGCATCGATCAGCTGATGATCGTAGCTCTGCAAACGAATTCTGATTTTTTCCTTGACTGCCATTGCTTTCGCCTCCTAATAATGTGTGTGTTGCCTTAGGCGAGCCGATAAATCTCACTACACAGTGCCAGGTGTTTCACATTTTTGCATGAAGAAAACCGGTGAACCGCCAGGCAGTTCATTCCGGAGCTTGTCACGCAAATTCAGTTGAACATTGGTTCCCCCGGGAGAGCGGCGAGTAACTGCCGTCCGCGGGAACATATCCCTTTGCTTTCGTGATTCTTTCGCCCGGTTCTAAGATCGGACATACTCCGCGGAAAAACCCGACTCGACTATTGCCGGCCGGCAACCTCCCGCATCTACGCATATCGTGGCTTGCACGACTTGTATCGCACAAGCCTTTCGCAGCCGAAAATTATTTTAGCACAACCTTTGTCGCCGCGCAAGTGTTTTTTGTAAAAAAGTTCAAAAAAGTTTCGAAAAATTCTTGCATTGCGCCAAAGTTTTTCGTTCGCGTACAGTTTGGGGCGTTTTTCTTAAAGATATACAATATGTTCGCAACTTTTACAATACTTTTCAGGTTCGCTTTCCGCCACTGGTATTTTGTTGCTTTATTTTCGCATTGTCGTTTTCCCTCGCAGGCCGCACCGGAATTTGACACCGCAGCCTCTGTTTGTCATAATGACTGCAACACAATCTGACAAAAGGGGTTCGTTTTATGCCAAAGCTTATTTTATGCGATGACGACCAGCACTTCCTTGCCACATTTGTGCCCACCCTTCAGGCACTTGTACCCAGTGCCGAAATCTGCTGTCACACAACGGCCGCTGCGGTTTACCAAACTCTTGCCGACGGTTGGCTTCCCGATCTGATCCTGATGGACATCGAACTGACCGACGAAAACGGCATTTTGGCCGCCGCACAGATCTTCCGCACCTATCCGCAAATTCCGGTTCTTTTTCTTACCGCTTACAACGCCCGATATTCGCAGCAAATTTTTCTGCAGCCGCTGAATCTGTGCGGCTATGTATGCAAGCCGGTCGATCCACATATTCTGAAGCTTCAGCTGGATCGCGCACTGGCTGCTCCGATCAGCGGCCAGCCTGCAAGCTTACACTTTGACGACGTGGATCTGGATGTTCCCCTGTGCGACATCCGATATCTGGAAACCGAGGGGCACTACGTACTGTTCCATACCCGGGACGCTGTGTATCGCCGGCGTGGTAAGCTGGATGATTGCGTTCGACTGTTTGGTGAACGGTTTGTTCGCATTCACGCCAGCTATGCGGCAAATATGGAGCACATTGCCCGGATGGACGCAGCTATGGTTACCCTGATCGGCGCGCAGCAGCTGCCCGTAAGCCGCACCTACAGCAAGGCCGCACGCACCACCTTTCTGCGCTATTGCAGCCGCAAACTGTAACCAGGAGGAAGATATGACATGACCGTTTTGGAAGAGATCATTTCTTATTTCATGTATGTTTTTCAGGGCATCGTTCTGGCACTGCTCTGCAATGCGGTGCTCACCCCTCGCCGGCACCCCGCAGCGTCATTCTTCGCCATGATCCTCGCCCAGATCTCACCCATTCTTGTATTCGGCATCTATCAGGGCAACTATAACGGCATTAAGTTTGCGGTTGGCGTGGGAGCAGCCCTTGTGCTTTTGCAGCTGTTTTACCGCGAGCGACTTCTGGTCAAGGCCCTGATTTGGTTTTCGTTCACGCTACTGTCCTTTCTGGCCGAAATCATCATAGTATTTTTACACTTTGTGGTTCTGGGCCTTGCAATGGAAGAGATGTATATTTTTTCCATCCGCACCATCTGGTCTGTGATCGCCCTTGTGGTGATGGCGGTAGGGGCGTGGATCCTGGCCGTATTCTATCGACGCTTTTTCCAGAAAAAGCGTTCCACGCTTTCCACCATTGTTTTTCTGCAGTTTCTGCTGCATCCTATCAGCCAGTGTGTGTTGGTGTGGAGCTTTTTGATGAACACCGCTCTGGGGCTGAGCACAAGTTCGCTGTTGTTGTTTGTTTCGGCTGTGCTGCTGTGCCTTGCCGCCAACCTTGTCACCTACCGCACCATGACCAAAACCGCCCGCACCCACGAGCTGGAGCTGCAGCTTGCTGAAGCCGAATTTGCCGCCCATGTACAGCACACCGAATATCAGGCCATGCTGGCCGCCGAGCAAAACCTGGCACACTATCGCCATGACAACAAGAACCGACTGGCCGCCATTGCTGCACTGCTGCGCAGCGGCCGGAGTGACGCTGTGGAACAGGCACTGGAATTGCTGGACGGCATGACCCAGGCCCTTACCGTGACCCACGGTACCTTCTGCGCCAACAACATTGTGGATGCCATTCTTGCCGTAAAGCAAAGCGAGTGCCGGCAGTACGACATCCGGCTGCATCACAGTCTGCTGTTGGAACGCGAGCTGCCGTTTGAAGGACTTGCGCTGTGCTCGGTGTTTTCCAACCTGATGGACAATGCCATCCGGGCGTGCCGTTCGCTGCCGGCACATCAGCGAGATATCACCCTGACCGCCCGTGTAGAAGGTGGCTTTCTGCTGGTAAAGCTGCAGAACCCGCTGCCCGGGCCGGACGCTGAAAAGGGCAGCGGGCTGGGGCTGAAGATCCTGCGGCAGATCGCCGAACAGTACACAGGCGAGGTGATTGCCGAAGAAGAGGATGGAAACTTCTGCATTCTGGTTGCCCTAAGCCTGCCGGAAGCCCCTGCCCCGCAAACCAAATAATTCCATAATCGAATAACAGCCTGCAAAGCACGTTTCGCTTTGCAGGCTGTTATTTTTGCCAAAAAACGTCGTTTATGCCAAACCTCTTTTTCGCGTTACCCTCAATTGGTATATTGAAGACAGAACCTATGCCCCAGCGGCACTTTCTTTTTTCGCAGGAGGTATAACGACATGAACCCATCCTTTTCCAAAATTGCAGCCGCACTTTTGACGGTCTGCCTGCTGCTGACAGGCTGCGGCGGTAACACCGACAGCACTGGTACGGCAGTTTCGACAGCTTCTTCGTCG
This sequence comes from Faecalibacterium sp., assembly GCA_017483235.1. GTDB lineage: Bacteria > Bacillota > Clostridia > Oscillospirales > Ruminococcaceae > Faecalibacterium. The sequence continues at coordinate 10,408 of JAFULE010000150.1, forward strand.
GCCGCACAATCGCAAAGCGATGCTTCGGCAGATTCGGCTGCCGGCAATGCACCGACAACCGACGCCTTTGTTCTGTCCACCCCAGATTACAGCGGCATTTTGTACGACAAGGTCCCGGCAGTTCTGGATACGATTGCCCGATCCATCGAGCCGGTGATTTTGAACGGTCAAATGTATTACTACACCACCGACGACCAGATCTGCCGGTTTGATCTGTTTACCGGTGAAACCACTGTTCTGTACAAGCATGACACCCCCGACATCTATCGTATCCGGCAGCTTGCGGTAACCGATAATGGCGTGGTATACATTTTGGGCGAATACCGCTCCCGCCTTGTGATCTACCAGATCGACAACGGCCAGAGAACCAGTCCCATGACCTATTTGCACGGCTATGATATTATCACCATCGCCTGCAGCGGCAACACCCTGTTTGGGTATTACCCCCACGACCGCACCGTTTACGCACAGAATCTGGCCACCGGTGAGGTGACTGCGCAGTTCCCGGTAAACTACAAGGATTCCGAAACCAAGTACAACAATGTTCTGCTGCACCAGCGGGAAAACTGCGTGTGGTGGAACGACCGCAACGACACTTACAGCGCCGGCTTGCAGGAGCATTATGTGTATGCCCTGCAGAATGCACAGGGCAATGTACTGACCATGCAGCAATCCGGCCGCTGCCATGCTACCGATCTGGTCAACGCCTATTATGCCCCCCTGACCGGAACCGAGATCCTTTACGGGCCTTTCACCACCGGGCTGAATGGCAGCGACATGAGCCAGGCCAGCCGATACACACGCCCCGGCGACTTCAGTTTTGACTTCTACCCGCTGGGTGACCGGATCTATTACTATTCCTCCGACTGGCAGATGTGGAACGCCATTCCACTGGCCGGCGGCGAGCCTCTGTACGAAAAGCCGGTGCTGATTGACCCCGGTGTGGCGGCGATCGTCGAGCCGATTCTGGGCGTGTGGCACAACAGCGAATTCGATTTCGATCTTGTCATCACCACCGAAAGCGTTGTATTCGACGGCGGCGTATGCCGGATCATCGGCACAAAGGAAATGCCGGCACCGCCCGCCGGGGCCATGACTGCTGTGTTGAACGCTGTGACCGAAACGGCCGGCGGCTGGTTTAACAGCCCCGCAGGAACTGAAATGGAGTTTATTTTTGAGCGCTCCTCTTCCGCCATCGAATGCTGGTGCCGCCTTTACAATTCGTACGGTCCGACCGCCTGGCGGCCCTTAAGCTTCGTTTATGTCGGCCCGGCGTAAGAATCGGCCGTTCAAGGAGGAAAAGCACATGAAAATCACAAAAAAGTGTTTTTTGTTTCCCGTATTGCTTTGTCTGTTGTTGCTGCTGGGCCTGACCGGCTGCGGCAAAAGCACCCCAAAAAAGGAGGACGTGATCAAAGAAGATTTGATCACCCATGCCTTTTCGCCTTTTGACACCGGGGACGCTGTTCTGAAGGAATTTGCGGTAAACCGCCGCCAGACCGACAAGGAGGCCCGCACCGACCAGATCTGGTGCGACGTCACCTATGAAAACGACAAGCACGGCCGCATCACCACCGTTTTGCTGCAGTACGAGTTGTTTGACGATGAGGGCTGGCTGCTGCAAAGCGTGACCGAGCAGCCGGAAGAAGGCGCTACGTTTTACCCTCTGGTTTACCCGGATCAAACCGATGAAGTATTCCAGTTGGTTACTGTGCGTGACAACGGTGAGGTCGAAAAAGCCGATTTGTATCGTACCATTCTGAACGATCCGCACAGTGCCGAGACTCTCGGGTACTATGGTAAAATCTTTTTGGATGCCGGACTGGTGAAAATCATAAATGTTTTTTACGACGACACCGCCCCCGAAGTTCCCCCCAGCCCTGCACATGCAAAAACATGGTCGCTGAATTTTTCGTGCGGTTATCGGTACCGAGACAGCTTTGCAGAATTATCAGTACTGGCATCTGGCTATCTGCAATACAACACCTTTTTGGGCCGGTGGGAAATTGCTGCAGCACAGGGCGGTTCTGTATTGGCTGTAAATCCCGATCTTTTTGTGCAGACTTTCGAACTGGAAAATGTCTCCCCCGGATTTGGCATGGAAGCCTTGCGACGCAGCGCACGATTCACGCCGGGAGCACACGGTGGAATCACAACCCATGTCAGCAGCACCGTGCGTTCGCTTGGTGCTATTACAGAAGAGCAGAACTACACATTGGACGATCAATCCCTCCGGGTCGAGGTTCTGGCAGACGGCACCGTCGAATATTCTATCCCGGTTGCAAGATCCTGGAACCGCGTTTCCTCTTCACTGAAGATCCGAGCAGACGGCAGCTGTTACGAACAAAACCATAGCCAATCCTATTCCTGTTCCCCCACGCAGCTAGCCCCCTTCCCGGAGGGCACGACAGGCGTGTTTCTTTACTGAGCATATTCCCATTCTGTTCTGCCGTGGTTTCCCCCGGTCAAATCCGAACAAAAAGTCCCCTGCACCGAGCAGAATTTTGCCCGGTGCAGGGGACTTTCATTTTATCAAAAGTTTTGTCAGATGCGTCTGCCATGCCTTTCCTCAGCCACCGCCGCCATGCCGGCCGCCGCACCCAGCACAAAGATGCACAGGAAGTTGGTCAGGTAGCGCTGCGAGGACTCCCATATCAACAAAAACAGATACAGTCCAAAGGTGGCAAGCAGCGGTACAAAGCCCTGCACCGCTTTGCCGCGCAGTGCCTGCACAACCGCCGCCAGCATCAGGCCAAATACTGCCAGATGCCAGCCCTGACAAATATATTCGTATGCGGTGTGCCATTTTCCGTTTTCGTACACCAGCGCCTCGGCAAGGCCCAGCTCTTTGCGCAGATGCAGCCCCACCGTGTTCGGCGTTTCCAGATCGCCGTTTCCAAAGCTGCGTATCCCCTTTTGATTCAGATACAGCAGATAATTGCCAAAACCGCCGAAGGCCTCGTACCGCTGGCGCAAAATTTCCAGCGAACGCTGCTGCCGCGCCTGCTTGCCCTCGTATTGCCACACATCCAGATTGGTGTCGGGGGTATAGCTGCCGTCCCCCATCATGCCCATGGCGATCCAGTTGGTGTAGGGGGTGGCTTCATCGGCGGCAATGGTTTGGTCCAGCACACGGCCGCCGTAGGCAAACCGCTCCACCGCCGCATTGCACAGGCAGACGCCCAGCGCGGTGCACGCCAGCAGCAGAGCCAGCGGCTTCCACGCGCGACGCAGCACACCGTCGATGGCAATGGCCACAAGAACGATCACAATGGTAACCTTCAGGCTGATGCCTGCCCCGATGCACAGCCCAAAACCCGCCGCCATTGCCGCCTGCACGCCGAAACGCCGGGGCTTTTGCATCCGCAGCCACGCATACACCGCCATCGGCGCAAAGCAAAGGGTAAGCGTATCGGTATAATAATAGGTAACAAGGAACTGCAGCGGCAGGCAAAGATACAGCACACCCCAGCACCAGAAGGCACGGCGGGTACCCAGCAGCTGCTCGGCTGCCAGAAAGGTGAACAGATAAGCCAGTAGAATGGCCCCCGCGTTGAGCAGGACGCCCAGCAGCGAAAAGCCTTCAAATCCGGCGCCCATCACACGGTACACCACACGCCACACCAGCTGCAGCAGCGCCACCACCGGCAGGTTATTGGGGAACTTGTACAGATAGTCCTGCGAGATGCCGGTGATCTGCCCCGCGATGGTGTACTCGTAGGCAGCATCATGGATGTACTGCAGATCGCGCACCGGCCAGCAGGCCGCAAAGCCGTAAAAGATAAGCTGGGTTGCCGCTGTGACCGCCAGTGCAAGCGCGACTGCGGCAATGCGGTGGGCACACAGCCAGCCCTCAGCCCGGCGCAGAAGCACCGCCAGCCCGGCAAATGCCGCTAACCACACCGCCGCCGCCAGCAGCGAGGGCAGCGGTTTAAAACCAAACCACGGGTCAAAAAACACCGTCTGCACCAGCAGATTACCGATCAGCACCGCAAACAGAAGATAGAAACAGCCGCGCAGCCGCTGTGCCGTTTTTTCAAAGCCCATTTTTGTCACCGGGCAGCACTTCCCTTTCGATTACTTTTTCTTTGCCAGTTTTTCGGCCAGCGCCGGGTCAGGGGTGATATAGGCGGTCTCGTAATGGTCGTACAGCACCATACCGGGTTTCAAATCGCCGGTTTTGCGAATGTTCTTCACCTCGGTGTAGTCCACCGCCACTTTCACACCCTTGGCCTGACTGGAATACAGCACTGCCAGCTGGGCAGCTTCCTCTTTGGTGGTATCGGGGATGTCATTTCCTTCGCTCATCACCACCACGTGGCTGCCCGGGGCCTCCTTGGTGTGGAACCACAGATCCTTGCCGCGGGCAGTGTGCAGGGTGAGCCGTTCGTTCTGCACGTTGTTGCGGCCCACCAGAATTTCAAAGCCATCCGAAGAGATAAACCGCCAGAAGTCGGCCGGCTTCTGCTTTTTATCCCGCTGTTTGTAATATTTCAGGTAGCCCTGACTTTTCAGCTCGGCGCGGATCTCGTTCAGTGCAGCTTCACCGGTGGCAGCTTCCACCTCGTACAGCACCGTTTCCAGATAGGCGATCTCTTTTTCGCCGGCATCCAGCAGTTCCACCAGCATTCTGGCGGCGGTCTGCTTTTTCTTGTAGTTCTTAAAATAGATCTGTGCGTTCTGGGCAGGGCTGTAGCGCAGATCCAGCGGGATGGTCACTTCCCTGCCTTCGTCGTACCAGTTTTGCACCGTTACCTCGTTCATGCCCTTTTTGATCTGGTAAAGGTTGGCCGACAGCAGCTCGCCGTACAGCCGCAGCTTTTCGCTTTTGCCGGCAGTACGCAGTTCCTCTTTGCGGGCAGCCTGCTTGCGCACGGCACGGTCGTACATATTGCGCACTGCCTTGTGCAGCTCTTTGCTTTTGGTTCGCAGTCGCTCGGCCCGGTCCTTGTCGGAATAGTAACCTTCCAGCAGGGCGCTGAAGGACGGCCATTCCTTTATCATAAAGGAAACGCCGTACTGCTGCGGGCGGAAGAAGGTAAACTCAATGGGTTTGCCCTCAGGGGTGAGGACGCTGGCGGGGCTGCCGCCTGCATCGTATTCGGCCTTGATGCCGTCAATGGCGGTGATCAAGCTGCGCTTTTGCTCTTCGTTGAGCTGGCAGGCGGTCAGGGTAGTTTCGCCAAAGGCACGCCATGCGGCTTCGCGGGTGACCACCGGGCCCACGCCGGCCACCGTTTTGCCCAGCGCATCGGCCACCGGCAGATCTTTTTCGCAGGCGGCCGCCACAAGCGAGGCTGAGCTGACCGCCAGAAAATCGGGGCGGCTGGGCTTGGGCGGAATGGTGTAGGGCAGGCCGGGCAGCAGCTGCCGCACCTGACTGTCCTCAAAATCCACCCGCTTGAGCGCGTCGATGATGCGGCCGTTCTGCACCAGCACCAGATTGGAATACCGGCCCATCAACTCGGCACACAGGGTGTTATGCACCAGATCGCCCATCTCATTCACGCACTGGAAATCGAAATATACAATGCGGTCGCCCGGCTCCATCCGCACATCCAGCACACGGCCGCCCATCAGATGCTTGCGCATCAGCATACAGAAGGAAGGGGGCGTTTCGGGGTTTTCGAAGCTTTCAGCGGTAAAGCAGACCCGGGCTGAGCCGCTGCGGGCCGAAAGCAGCAGCGGCAGGGTTTCGGTACGGGTGCGCAGGGTGATCAACAGCTCGTCGCGGGTTGGCTCAAAGATCTTGGCGATCTTGGCGTCCAGCAGGCGGGTTTTCAGTTCGGCGGCGGTCAGCGCCAGAGTTGCGGCATCCAAAGCCATAGGGGTTCACTCCTTAACGGGTCGGTACACAAAACGCCCGGCAGCGCCGGGCGTATCGCAATTTTAGATTTACAGATAAACGTAGGGATCGTTTTCCCTGCTGCAGACAGTCTGCAGGCCGGGGAATTTTTGCCGCAGCAGGTCGGCCAGCACCGGCACCACCGGGCGTTCGGTGGAAAAATGGCTGGCAGCCACAAGGCTCATGCCCAAAGCAACCGAGTCAAGCGCAGTGTGGTGGCCTGCTTCGCCGGTCAGCAGGCAATCGGCCCCCAGCGCGGCGGCTTCGGCAAAAAAGCTGCCCCCTCCCCCGCTGACCAGCGCCAGACGGCGGATGGGTTTGCCGGCATCGGCATATTTGACCCCGGCGTGCAGTACAGTCTTTGCTTTTTGGGCAAGGGCCGCGGCAGTGGTTTCGTCCACCGTGCCGATACGGCCGCAGTTGGCGGCAAAGTTTTCGGCATCCTTCAGCCCGAACAGAGCGGCCAGCACATCGTTCACCCCGCCCTCGGCAGCGTCCAGATTGGTATGCATACAGATGGCCGAGATGCCATTGCTGACCAGCTGAAAGGGCACATCCTGCGGGCTTAGTTTTTTCAGTCCCTTGAAGATGACCGGATGGTGGGACACGATCAGCTGACAGCCGGCTTCGGCAGCCTGCCGCACCACATCGGTGGTAATATCCAGTGTGGTCATCACCCGGGTCACCGGGCGGCCGGCATCCACCAGAAGGCCCACATTATCCCAGTCTTCGGCAAGGTCCACCGGGGCCAGTGCGGCCAGAACATCATAGATCTGCTGTACGGTGGGCATGGGTTCCTCCTTACAGGCTGCAGGCAAGGCCAGCCGCCTTTGCTTCTTTTAATAAGGTATCGATTTCGTGCGCCAGCGGGTCGGTGTCGGCCAGACCCAGCCGGTATTTGCGCAGTTTGCCCCGCTGCAGCGCCGCATAGTCGGCACCGCCGGGATGCTGCCCGGTTTCGCCATATACGCACTGCGCCAGCGTAGGTACCGCCGGGCAACCGGTGTAATCGGCTGCCATGACGGCATACCACTTGCCGCCGGCCTGCACGGGCAGATCAGCCGCAAGGGCAAAGCCCTGTTGATACAGCCAGCCGCGCAGGGTCGCATGCTTGGTGGCAGGCACCAGCACAAGGCGTGGCCCCTGCGGCGAAAACACCCACGGGGCCGCCTGCAGAATTTCGATGGTGGTCTGGGCCGAAACTCCGGCCAGCACCACGGTACCCACCTCGTAGGGCTGCAGCACCGAAAGGCCATCGCCCAGACGCAGATCGACCCGATCCTCACAGCGGGCACTTTTTACCGCAAGCACCGCCTTGGACAAAGGCCCGGGGCGCAGATCGGCCCCGATCACTCTGGGATACAGCCCGCTGCAGGCCAGATACGCGGTCAGCTTGCCGTGATCGCAGCCAATGTCCGCCACCGGCAGCCCCGGGCGGCACAGCCCGGCCGTAGCGGAAAGGCGGGCATCCAGTGCAGGAACAGCCTGCATCAGGCGTTGGCAGCCATATGGGCGTTCAACTTGGCAATCAACTCATCGCAGTTGACACCGTGCACGGCACAGGCCTGCTCGAGGGTCTCGCCACGGGAGGCGGGGCAGCCCAGGCAGTGCATGCCAATCTCGAGGAAGTAAGGCGCGGTGGTCTTGTCCATATCCAGAATATCGCCCACGATGGTGTTGCGGGTAACCTTGGGGGCGTCGGTCTTCTTGCCAAACAGATTAAACATAACAGTTCTCCTTTATATATAAAAGTAGGTGTATAACGGGATACGGTATTATAATACCCCAAACGATGGCGTTTTTCAATGGATGGGGTTTAAATAGCATCTGCGCCGTCAATGCAGGTGGTCTGTCCGGTTTTATTTGTGATATTTCATCCCACTGTTGATGGTGCAGGCGCGGTAGATCTGCTCGGTCAGCACCAGCCGCGCCAGCTGGTGAGGCATGGTGATGCGCCCCATGCTGAATTTGAGCGCCGCCGCCTTTTTGATGGTATTCGACAGCCCATGCGACGAGCCGATGACAAAGGCCACATCCCCGTTGCCGCTTTGGGCACGGTCGGAAAGAAAGCCGGCCAGCTCTTCGCTGGAAAGCTGTTTGCCCTCGATGCACAGCGCCACAATAGCCGCTCCCTTGCGCAGATTGGCAAGGATGGCCTTGGCCTCTTTTTCCAGCGCCTTTTCGATGACCGCCGGGGAGGCGTTTTTTTCCTGAATGGTCTCTTCGGGCAGCTCGATGATGCGGAAGTTTGCAAAGGCCGCAAGCCGCTTTTGATATTCGGCTACGCCCTCGGCAAAATACTTGGCGTTCATTTTGCCGATGCAGATCAGGTCGATGTTTTGCATAGGCCGCTCCTTTCGGTAAAAGAAAATCTTCGGTACAGCGGCACACCGTTACAGCGTATCGCGGAACAGGATCTTTTCGTGATCCAAACTGCCACTGTCCAGCTCCACGGTCACCTCATGCCAGTCCCGTTCGCGGCTCGGTTCCTCGTAGTCCAAACTATCCCAGTTGTAAAAGGCAACGGGGAAAGGTCCCCTGTCGGTTTCCAGTAGAAAACAGCGGGCCTGCTCGGCTTCCACAGAGATTTCACCGTTTTCATAAGGCACCGCAAGCTCCCATGTCAGCCGACAGGGAGTGATAGCACACAGCGCTGCGCCCATACAACCGGCCAGTGCCGCTGCATTGAACTCGCAGCCAAAGCAGGATTCGCTCCATGGATGAGCATAGCCCGAGCCATCGTCAAGGGTCAGCGTGTAGGTGTGCTTGTTGGTGCGTAGGACGAGGCCTCTCCAGTGGATCCCGTCCCGCAGCGTTGCCACATCAGTCCCATCTGCACACAAATGGGTATCTCTCAGAATGTCGTCCACGACCTGCGCCGCCAGCTGTTTGCTCTGCCGCAGGGCAAAGTAACGGTGCTCGTTCAGAATACCGGCAACGTCCAGGATCGTCTCCGGCTCGCCCGGCGTGGGCGGCTGCGCCGGAGCCTGCAGCCACTGCTCCTGCTCGTACCGGATATGCCCGTTCCGCACTGGTATGACCGACTCGCAGGGCACCGGTTCCGGCAGACGGTATACGCCGTAGTCCAACTGCACCTTCAGCTGCTGCAGCCGATCGCAGCCTGTGATTGCCGTATCATTCCACATCATCTGCCGCGGTTTCCAGCCAAACTCCATGCGAGCCAGATTACGACAATCTGCAAACGCACGAGGCCATATATCCCGCAGACTGCCGGGCAGATAGATTTCTTCCAGCCCACTGCAGGCAAACGCGCCTTCCCGGATTTCCTGCAAACCACCCGGCAGTGTTACCTGCCGCAGTGCCGCACAGCCCCAGAACGCTTCTTCCCCGATTTGAAGCAGGCCATCGGGCAGCTGCAGGGTGCGAAGCGCCTCACAGCCCAGAAACGCCCGATCTCCGATCTCGGTCACCCCATCCGGCACCTGTACCGCCTGCAGTTTTGCGCAGCCGCTGAACGCACCTGCGCCCAGATAGGACAAAACAGGCGGCATAACGATACGCTCCAGATTGACGCAATCGGCAAAGGCATCGTCTCCAATGCTTGTTACCGTATCGGGCAGTTCCACCGAGCGGATTTCTGCCCGGTTGCCAAAAGCCTGTCCGATGCTACTGCAGCCCTGCGGCACCACCACATGACTGTCGCTGCCGCGATAGAGCACCAGCGTTCTGCCCGAAAACTCGAATTCGGCGGTACTGGGCAGGTCGTCCGGACGAGGTTTTCGCGCGCGACCGCCGCGGCTGCTGTAGGTGATACAATACTTATCCATTACAGGTACCTCCTTTACGGGGGTTGTTTTGTTACAGCAAGCTCATCTGTTCGCTGGTATCCTCGGCACGGATGATGGCGCCGGTGGCGGGCAGGGTGCGCACCCGGTAGCGGTGGGGGTTGGCAATTTCCAGCTCGGCCGCAGGCTTGACACTGGAAATGGTCTGGTTCTTTTTCAGGGTCACCACATTGACGCCGGCGCTGTCACGGGTGGCCTTTTCGGCAATCAGGGCGGTGCCCAACAGCAGCATACGGCCGGCACTGGTGCGCACGGCCAGCTCGGTCTCTTCGGCAATGTGCACCATCTTGACCAGAGGCGCCTTGTCGGAATAGGCCTTCAGCAGCTTGCGGCGGTTCTGCTTGGTGGCATAACTGGCCAGCGGAATTTTGGCACACTTGCCGCCCTCGTAGAAAAAGAGCATCCAGCCCTTATAATCGGCGGTCAGCAGCATGAACACCGGCATTTCGCCTTCATCCATGCCAAGCTTTGTGGGGATGAACACGCCCAGATCGCGGGCCTTGCCGTCCTCAAAGTCGCCCACCTTGCACTTGTACACCTGATGCTGATTGGTGAAGAACAGCAGCTCCAGATTGTTGCGGGTCTCGGCCTGCCATGCGATCTCGTCGCCTTCCTTCAGCTTCTGCTCACCGCTCATGCGCAAGCTTTGCGGGGTGATCTTTTTGAAGTAGCCCTCTTTGGTGAAAAAGACGGTGACCGGGTAATCGGCCATAGCCGGGGTGGTCTCCTCTTCTTCGGCGGCAGGCAGCTCGTACAGAATTTCGCTGCGGCGGGGCTTGCCGTAGGTTTTGGCCACATCCGCCAGCTCGTTCATAATGATCTTGCGGATGCGGGCAGGCTTTTTGAGAATATCCTGCAGATCGGCAACCGCCTTTTCCAGTTCTTCGATCTCGGCGGTACGCTTGAGGATATACTCCCGGTTCAAGTGGCGCAGCTTGATCTCGGCCACATACTCGGCCTGTACCTCGTCGATGCCGAAGCCGATCATCAGGTTGGGCACCACCTCGGCTTCTTCCTCGGTTTCGCGCACGATGCGGATCGCCTTGTCGATATCCAGCAGAATGGCCTCCAGACCGCGCAGCAGATGCAGCCGCTTGAGCTTGCCCTGCAGGTCGTGGTAGGTGCGGCGGCGCACACATTCCATGCGGAAGGCGGTCCATTCGGTAAGGATCTCACGCACACCCATCACCCGGGGCACACCGCCGATCAGCACGTTGAAGTTGCAGCCAAAGCTGTCCTCCAGCGGGGTGGCCTTGAACAGCTTTGCCATCAGCTTGTCGGGATCGGTGCCGCGCTTCAGGTCGATGGTCAGCTTCAAACCATTCAGATCGGTTTCGTCACGCATATCGGCGATCTCTTTCACCTTGCCGGTCTTGACCAGTTCGGCGATCTTGTCCATGATGGCCTCCACCGTAGTGGTGGGTGGGATCTGGGTTACTTCGATGACATTATCGCCCGGCACATGCTGCCAGCGGGCGCGCACCTTGATGCTGCCGCGCCCGGTGTCGTACACACTTTGCATTTCGGCGGCATCGTACAGGATCTGGCCGCCGCCTACAAAATCGGGGGCGGGCATGGTGGTGGAAATGTCGTGGTCGGGGTCCTTCATCAAGGCGATGGTGGTGCTGCACAGCTCGGCCAGATTGAACGAGCAGATGTTGCAGGCCATGCCAACCGCAATGCCCAGGGTGCTGTTGGCCAGGATGGTGGGAAAGGACACCGGCAGCAGGGTGGGCTCGGTGGTGGTGCCGTCGTAGTTGGGGATAAAGTCCACCGTGTCCTTGTCGATGTCACGGAACAGCTCTTCGCACACCTTTTCCAGCTTGGCCTCGGTATAACGGGCGGCGGCACAGGCCATATCACGGCTGTAGGCTTTGCCGAAGTTGCCCTTGCTGTCCACCAACGGCACCAGCAGGCTTTCGTTGCCGCGGCCCATGCGCACCATGGTATCGTAGATGGCGGCATCGCCGTGGGGATTCAGCCGCATGGTTGCGCCCACGATATTGGCCGATTTGGTACGGGGGCCCTTGATCAGGTTCATGCCGTACATGGTGTACAGCAGCTTGCGATGGGCGGGCTTGAAACCGTCGATCTCGGGCAGGGCGCGGCTGACAATAACGCTCATCGCATAGGGCATATAGTTGGTTTCCAGCGTGCGGGTGATCGGGTCTTCCAGCACCACGCCGGCGTTCAGAATTTCGACCCCGTCGCCCAGCTGGGGCCGGGCGGTTTTGGGGGCTTTCTTGGTTGATTTTTTTGCCATAGTGTTTTTGTTTCCCTTTCGCTTACGACAGGTCCAGGTCGTCCATATAATCTGCGCCGCGGGTGGCGATCAGCTCTTTGCGGCCGGCCAGATTGTTGCCCAGCAGCACATCAAACATCTGGGCGGTGGCGGCTGCCTCGGTGGGCATCACCTTGATCAGACGGCGGCTGTCGGGGCTCATGGTGGTAAGCCACATCATTTCGGGGTCGTTTTCACCCAAGCCCTTGGAGCGTTGGATGGTGTACTTTTTATCCCCGATCTGCTTCATAAAGGCGGCTTTTTCCGCCTCGGTGTAGGCAAAATAGGTGTAATCCTTGGTGTTGATCTCATACAGCGGCGACTCGGCAATATACACATAGCCCTTTTCGATCAGGGTGGGGGTAAGCCGGTAGAGCATGGCCAGCACAAGGGTACGGATCTGGTAGCCGTCCACGTCGGCGTCGGTACAGATGACGATCTTGTTGAACCGCAGATTGTCCAGATTGAAGGTGGCCAGTTCTTTGTTCTTTTTGCCGCCCATCTCGACGCCGCAGCCCATGACCTTGATCAGATCCACGATGACCTCGCTTTTGAAGATGCGGTCGTAGTCCACCTTCAGGCAGTTCAGAATCTTGCCGCGTACCGGCATGATGGCCTGAAATTCGGAATCTCGGCTGGTTTTGACCGCGCCCATGGCCGAATCACCCTCGACGATATACAGTTCGCGCCGGGCGGGGTCTTTGGAGCGGCAGTCCACAAATTTGGCCACACGGTTGGCCAGATCGATTTTGGTGGCAAGGGTCTGCTTGATGCTCTGCCGGGTTTTTTCGGCATGCTCGCGGCTTTGCTTGTTCACCAGCACCTGCTGGCACAGCTTCTGGGCCTCGTCCGGCTTTTCGACAAAGTAAACCTCGAGATAATGCTTGAGGAAGTCGGTGATGGCCTGCCCGATGAACTTATTGGTAATGGCCTTTTTGGTCTGGTTTTCGTAGCTGGTTCGGGTGGAAAAGCTGCTGGATACATAGATCAGACAGTCTTCCACATCCTGGAAGGTGATGGCGCTTTCGTTTTTCTTGTACAGCCCCTTATCCTTCAGGTATTTATTGATCTGGTAGGTAAAGGCGGTGCGCATGGCGCGCTCGGGGGTGCCGCCGTGCTCCAGCCAGGAAGAGTTGTGGTAAAATTCGGCCACCTGCGCCTTGTTGGAAAAACAGAACGCGGCGCTCATCTTGACCTTGTAATCGGGCTGGTCCTCACGGTCGCGGCCGGTGGCCTCGCTTTCGCAGGCAAACACCGGGGTCAGGCTTTCGCCGCCGGCAATTTCGGCCACATAGTCGGCAATGCCCTTTTCGTAGCACCAGCTTTCCTTCCAGGGCTTGCCGGTGGCGGGGTCGGGCTCTTTTTCGTCGGTGAAGGTGAGGGTAAGGCCGGCATTGACCACCGCCTGCCGTTTCATCACATCACGGTAGTAGCTGCCGGGCACGTTGATGTCGGTAAATACCTCGTCGTCCGGCTTCCAGCGAATGA
>JAFULE010000151.1 GCA_017483235.1 Faecalibacterium sp.
CATCTGCTGCTGCATCGCCTTTGCCTGGGCCTGCTGTGCCAGATATTCCGGGCTGCTTTCCAGCTGCTGCCGGGCACGTTCCATGGCGGCAGCTTCCATCTGCCGCACCTCTTCCACCGTCTGGCCGGTCTGTCTTGCCTGCAGGGCAAGGCGCTGTTCCTCACGCCAGCCGTTCCATTCCTCCATCGAAGCAAAGGGGCGGCCGGTAACAGGGTTGGTCAGCCCTTCGGTCAGCTGCAAAAACAGCCTCTGATTGGCTTCGGCCTGTGCTGCTTCCATCTGCCGGCGCTGGGCCGCAAATTCAGCATCAGGGCCGCCATTGCGGGGCTGCTGCTGCGTTTCCTGCTGCGGGGCAGGCTGGGGCTCGGTGGGCGTTTCCTGCTGCTGTGCACCGGGTTCTGCCGTTTCCTGCCCGGCAGGCTGCCCGGTCTGTTCACTCTCAGGCTCGGGCTGCTGTGCGGGCACATTCTCAACGGCAGCCATGGTGTCGGTGATCACATAATCATTCTCAGGGGTATAACCGTTCATACGGCGTCCTTTCTGCCCTTCTTCCCTCAGGGCCGGGTACTTGCCAATCTTCCCTCATGGCGTGGGGATTGCTCTTCTCCCCTCAGAGCTGGGTATTTTGCCCTTCTTCCCTCGGGGCTCGGGTATTGCCGTTCTTCCCTCCCGGCATGGGTGGTACAGGGCGGCGGCATCGAACCGCCAAAGCCCCGGCGCTGCACAGGAAGGAGCGAAACCTGTGCAGGCTGCTGCCCTGCATATAAGGCCGGCGGCATCGCAAATACGGCCGCCGTGCCATTCAGTGTCTTTTCTGGGCCATTCTGCGGGCTACAAATGCAGCCCGGGCGCTGCGGATCTCTTCCGTCTGCTCCGGCAGATTCACCGCTTTGCCCCGTGGCATCTGCCGCCACTGCTGAGGTTTTGCATACAGGCTGCATTTCGGGTTGCGGCAGGCCAGCCATTCCGCCATGCACGCCGCGCTCTGTTCCCGCTGCCCCGTCAGCCCCAGTGCAAGGCCGCATACCTTGCAGATCTCTTTCATACCAGCACCTCCTGCGGCATCATCGGTTGGGGCAGCCGCTCCATACCGGCCGGCATTTCCGTCACACTCTGCCCGGCAGCCTGCAGTGCCTGTCCAGCTTCCCTGCGCAGCCGCAGGATCTCTTCAAACTTGTCCTTCGGCACACCGGCATTGGCATCCATCGCCTGTACGTACTCCTCAAAGGTGATATGCTTTTGCGCCAGCGCATTTTCCAGTGCCATTTCCCGGCTCAGCAGGCTGTACGGGTCGGTATTGCTGATATCGATCCGGATATTCAGCTCCATGGCCTGCAGCTTTTCCTTTTCGATCAGCATCGTGGTCGGCTGCCCGCTCATCGGGCCACCGGGCAGTTCCACCGTCATTCCGCCGGGCAGATACGCGATCCACAGCTTGTACAAACACCGGGCAAAATCCTCCACCCACTGCCGGTAAGCCGCCGCCTGCTCGGTCAGCGGAATCGCACTCTGGTCACGGGCCGCCTTGATGGCCTCGCCGCTGGTCTTGGTGGGGTCCACCTGCCCGGTCGCTTCGCTGCTGGCACCTTCCAGTTCCCGGGTAGTGTTCATCAGCTCCATCTGCAGGTTGGCCGCTTCGCCGTTGGTCGCGGGCGGCGTCACATAGCCGATCACACTTGCCAGCGGGTTTTGGCCCAGATTCTGCATCTCGATCATGGCCCCGGCCTTGCCCAGCTGCTCGGGGTTTTGCACCTTTACACTGTCATACACCAAATTCGGGAAACCCAGCCGTTTCGCCACCACATCCCGCCGGGCAAGGTTCTTGTTCACCACAAGCTGGTTGGGGATCATCGGTTCCACACAGCCAATGCCGCGTGCACTGCCGTTCTTTTCCTCCCACACCATCCGGGTCACCGGGTAGCAGTCAAGCCCCTTTACCGTCTTCATCGGCTCAAACACAACGCTTCTGGTACTGCGGCAGAACTGCAGGCCCTCCGCAGTCTTTTCCATGTACAGCAGCACAGTACATTTGCCGTCGCCGTGCTTCATTTCTTCCTCGGGGCCGGTGTTGATCTGGGTGTCGTCCACCTCTTCCGACGTGATCTGTTCGATTTCCTCGGCTTCGATCTTGTTTTCTCTGGCTTTGCGCCGCATCGCTTCCACCGGCTGCCGTTCCGCCAGAATGATCCAGCCCTGTTCTTCCAGGGTCTGTTCCTGCTCGTTTTCCAGATACACGTTGGTGCGCGGAATCAGCCGCACCCGCAGCCGCCGCTGGGGCTGCACAACACTACCTTCCACACGCGGGGTAGCATCAAACAAATAGCAGTAGTAGTCGCCCTCAATGGCACTGTTTTTTACAACCTTCCATTTCAGGCTGTCCATCTTCAGTGCTTCCCACTGGCTTTCCGCCATGCTGTTCAGCGCATCGCACACAGCAATGGTCACAGGGTCGCTGTCCATCGGCGAAAACACAATGGCGGTAGTATTCATGGCCACATTGGCCACCTTATACTTCACCACCGGCTTGATAAAATTCGCCGTCGGGAACTCTTCCCCGCCGCTGCTTACCCCGTGCCACTGGTCGCCCTCGTACATCCAGTGGCATTTCTCGGTCATGCTGTAAAGGCCCACCGTGCGGTGCTGTTCAATGCCGCTTTGGTATTTATCCCAGATGTGTGTGGTCTTCGCCTCAGCTTCGTCCCCGGGTTTATCCCCCCGCAGCCGGCTCAAAAAGTCGCTCATACGTTACCTCGCTGCTTGATTTTCTTCTGCGGCACGTTGGTGCCGTAGGCATCAATGTTATCCAAAAGATCCTGCATCCGCTGCCACTCTTCTTCCCAGCGCTGCTGTTCCGGATCAGCTTTCTTCGCTTCACCTTTTTTCTTTGCAGTCGGCTGCAAAACCGGCTTTTCCTCCGGCCCGCCCCTCACCAGGGGCAACACCAGTCGGGTGTAGTTTGCACCGGTACGCCAGCTGCCCAGCGCCCAGCCTGCCCAAAAACAGCCAAAGCCGACCAACACGGTCATCCACATTCCATCCATCAAAAAGCCTCCATTCTGGTGCCCTCTCCCAGCGCTGCTGCGCCCTGCGGCCGCCGTTTTGTATAAAAATTCTCCCGCAGGGTATCCACCTCGCGCCTTGCCTCGCGGCTTGGGCTGTAGAAGCGGCTGCAGATCAGCCGCAGCGCGTCCGGTGCATGGGTCAGTTCATGGTCTGCGTCCAGAATATCGTCGGTGTCTGCCGGGTCGATCTGCAGCTCCGGCAGGGTGCGAATCAGATTCCGGCAGGTGTCAAAGATGTGCAGCCGCGGCCGGTTTCCCCCATCCGCATGCAGCTTTGGTGCCAGATACTCCCGCACGGCCATCCAGCCATCCCGCCGGTTTTGCCGGTAAGTGGCCAGTGGCACACCGCAATCCCAGAAGATCTCTGACTGACTTTTGCCGCTGTCTCTGCTGCGGCTGTCCAGATCACCCGGGCCCATGTATTCAACCGGCCTTTCACCGGCTCCTACCTCCCGGATCCGCCGGGCCGCTTCGCTGATGATGTGGCCGGCGCCACCGTTTCCCATGCCGTTGTCACGGCCCTCGTACAGTTCCCGGTACACCCACAGATCGCCTTCAAAGTCCACGGCTACCCAGTAGCCGGCCAGCATATCCATGCCGTAGTCCATGCCAAAATAGCGCTTCCATTCCGGCGGTATGTCAAACGGTTTGCACACATGTATCGCTGCATCCCATTCGCTGAAAAACTGCCCTTCCAGCACGTCCCATCGGCCGTTCAGATAGGCATCCCGCAGCTTCTTCGGCAGATGCATCATATTGGTCAGGTATTGCGGGTCACTTTCCATCAGTTTGCGGTTGTCGGTCAGCTTACTGGGGATAAACACCCTCTGGATCCGGCTTTTTACCTTCCCGGCAGGGGTATCCATCTCTGCCTCTACGGTAAAAGGCTCGCCCGGCGCCGCAGGCTCGATAAATCTCTTTTTCACCCATACATGCCCGATGCCGCCGGGGTTTGCGGTACTTTTCACCCGCCGGGGGTACGGTGTCACACCACGCACGCGGCTCAACAGGTACGTGTATTGCCATTCGGTAAACTGGGTCAGCTCATCAAAGCGCACACAGTCGTATTCCGCGCCCTGATACTGGTACACATCACTGTCCCGGTCCAGATATCCAAAATCCACAATGCTGCCGTTGGCAAAGGTGCCGCGGTGCCGGCTTTCGTTGTAGCGGTAAAAAGGCTTTGGCGGAAAGATCTTCCGGTGCAGGTCGATCAGGCTTCGCTCCAGATCCGGGAAGGTCCGCCGCAAAATCAGCGTACGGTATCCCGGATATTTCATGCTGTCCATCATGGCTTCGGCCAGCTGCACATAGCTTTTACCGCCGCCGGCCGCACCGCCAAACAAGGTTTCAAATGCCGTGGAATCACAAAATTTTCGCTGCGTCTTCTGCAGCACCAGCTTCATCCTCACG
>JAFULE010000152.1 GCA_017483235.1 Faecalibacterium sp.
ATGCGACAGGGGAGTTTTCCTGGGTCAGCCTGAACTTTCAGTGCGGATTGCTGACGGTGGAAACTGCGGATGCCAGGGCAGTGCCGCAGATTGCTGCGGCAGAGATCAGTGAACTGGTGGCAAAGGCCGCTGGAGTGATCACACGGGTTCTGCCGCAGGACGGAACGGTACTGGTGCAGCCGGGGCAAACGGTGCGGGCCGGGCAGGTGTTGATCGGAACAGCAAGGGCAGATCGTGGAGGCGAGCTGCATTACCGCCGCGCCGACGGGGTGGTATTGGCGCGGGTGGCTTGGAACACGCAGGTGCAGGTGCCCCTTACCCTGCAGCAGGAACATCTGACAGGGGCTTCCATAAGTGAATATGCACTATATACCGGCGCGCAGCTACAGCAGCGGGAGAATTATCGATATCGGTATTTTCAGCCCCAGTTGATTGGGCTGCCGCTGCCGCTATTGCTGCAGGAAACAACCGCATATCAAACCAGGCAGCAAACGATTACACGCACCGAAGAACTGGCGACTCAGCTTGCCAGACTTGACTGTGAACAGCAGCTGAATGCGGCCTTTCCGGACTGTACGATCCTTTCGCGGCAGGAGGACGTTCGGATAGAAGCGGATCAGTTGACCTATGCTCTGCATGTGGAAATCGAGGCAGATATCTGCCGACGAAACGAGGGAGGTGGTGTGTGAAAAGCAGAAAAAAGATTTTGTGCAAATTTAATAGTTTCTTTTGGATAAATTTGGTGATATAATAACTACAATTGGAACATTTTCAAGGGAAATGTTCTGATCAAATCGTCTTTTGCGGAGGAACGGAATGGCCGAAAAGCAGATTGAATTAAACAGTGTGGATATTGCCGCTGCGGTGTTTGGCACCGGCGACAAAAACATTCGCCGGCTGGAAAACGAGTTTGGTGTTACGGCGGTCTGCCGGGGTACCATGCTGAAGATCAGCGGCGAGATGGATGCGGTGTGCGCTGCAGCACGGGCTGTGGATGGAATGATTCTGCTGATGGAAAACCACACCCCGCTGGAAGATCACACGGTCAATTACTGCATCAGTCTGGCCCGCGACGGCGAAGAAAAGCGCATCCGCGAACTGACCGAAGATTTTGTGGCCATCACTGCCAAAGGGCGGCCCATTCGCCCCAAAACACTGGGCCAGAAGGAATATCTGCAGGCGATCCGTGCAAACTCCATCACCTTTGGCGTAGGCCCTGCCGGTACCGGCAAAACCTATCTTGCAGTGGCTATGGCGGTGAAGGCTTTTAAAGCAAAGGAAGTATCCCGCATTATCCTTACCCGCCCTGCAGTGGAAGCAGGCGAAAAGCTTGGTTTCCTGCCCGGTGACCTGCAGCAGAAGGTAGACCCGTATCTGCGCCCGCTGTACGACGGCCTGTTTGATATGCTGGGTGAAGAAACTTTTGCCCGCCTGCTGGAAAAGCAGGTAATCGAAGTGGCCCCTCTGGCCTATATGCGCGGCCGAACGCTGGACGACTCGTTTATCATTCTGGACGAGGCGCAAAATACCACTCCTGAACAGATGAAGATGTTTTTGACCCGTATGGGCAACGGTTCCAAAATCGTTGTTACGGGCGACGTTACCCAGATCGACCTGCCCGACAAAAACCGCAGCGGCCTGGTGGATGCCTTGAAAGTGCTGAAAGGCATCGAGGGCATTGCCCAGATCCGCTTCTCGGACAAGGACGTGGTTCGCCATCGTCTGGTGCAGGAAATCGTAAAAGCCTACGAGCGCGCGGGCAACACCAAGCCGGTGGCCCACGCCCCGCGATACAAACAAATTTGAAGAAACAGCCGTTGTGAATCAGGAAATGAGGGATTGATCATGTCCAACAAAGTGCTCATCACCAACGATCAAAAAGCAGTCAAGGTGCCGTCCGGCCTGCGGATTCTGATCCGCCGTGCCTGCAACGCGGTGCTGGAATACGAAAAGTTTGCTCACCCGGCCGAGATCAGCGTTACCTTTGTGGATAACGCACGCATTGCCGAACTGAACAATGAATACCGCAACAAGCCCATGCCCACCGATGTGCTCAGCTTTCCCCTTGGTCAGGACGGCGAGTATGATGTCAACGAAGCCAACGGCTGCGTGCTGCTGGGCGACATTGTCATCAGCATGGAGCGTGCCATGGAGCAGGCCGAGCTGTACGGTCATGCACTGCAGCGCGAGGTTGCGTTTCTGACCGTGCATTCTATGCTGCATCTTCTGGGCTACGACCACGAACAGGGTGGCCTTGAGGCGGTACATATGCGCGAGAAGGAAGAAGCCGTGCTGTATCAGCTGGGTCTGCCGCGCACGGTCAGCTATACCATCGACGAATAACGACAAAGGTAAGGAAAAAAGTTTGAAAAAGCAAAACGAAGCCATTCTGGCGCAGAATTTCCAGACAAAATCGGTTTTTGTGGCCATTGTGGGCCGGCCCAACGTGGGCAAATCCAGCATGACCAACCGTTTGGTGGGGGAAAAAGTAGCTATTGTTACCTCCAAGCCACAAACCACCCGCACCCGCATTACCGGCGTTGTTACCCGCGGGCCGGTGCAGTATGTTCTGCTGGACACCCCCGGTGTGCACAAGGCGCGCAATAAGCTGGGCCAGCGAATGGACAAGACTGCCAGCGAGTCGATGGGCGATGTGGACGTGACCATGATGCTGTTCGAGCCGTATGGCGATTTGAACGAGTCGGAAAAAAGCTTGGTAGCCGCCATGCGTGGCCCGGCCATTGCGGTTATCAACAAAACCGATCTGCTGAAAAGCCCCGAGGATCTGCAGGCCCGAAAACAGCAGTTGGAAGAGCTGGGGGTGTTCCAGAAGATTTATACCGCCAGTGTACGCGCCGACGAGGGATGCGACGAATTGTTTGCAGTTCTGGAGCAATACGGCCAGATTGGTCCCCATTACTTTGACGACGATGCCTATACCGATATGCCCGAAAAGGAACTGGTGGCCGAGATCATTCGCGAAAAGGCGCTGCTGTTTATGCGGGACGAGATCCCTCACGGCATTGCGGTTGTGATCGAGCGGTTCAAAGAACGTGAAAACAGCGATATTATCGACATTGATGCCAACATTTTCTGCGAGCGTGAAAGCCACAAGGGTATGGTGATTGGCAAGGGTGGCGCTATGCTGAAAAAGATCGCCAGTGCAGCCCGTACCGATTGTGAAGACTTTTTGGGCTGCCGGGTCAATCTGCAGTGTTGGGTCAAGGTAAAAAGCGATTGGCGTGACAACGAGTATCTGCTGAACAGCTTCGGCTTCCGGCAGCAGAAAAACTGACCGGCAATTCGTCAGTGCCGGACAAAATTTCCAGCTGCTTTGCGATATGGTAGTGGCAATACTACCGTAAAGCGAGGTGGTTGAATGAATGCACAGACGCTGTGGCAGGCCTTTGCCCAAACCGGCGACGTCCGCCATTATCTGGCGTATCGGCAGCAGACGGTAAGCGAAGCTGCCGCACAGAAGGGAACTGTGGATGGATGCGATCGTAACCCCCGGGCTGGTGCTTCGGGAAGTGAAATACCGCGAAGCGGATAAGATCATCACCCTGCTTACCCCGCAGCATGGTGTGGTCACTGCGCTTGCCAAGGGCAGCCTGCGGCTGAAAAACAAACTTTTCAGCGCCTGCGGGCTGTTTTGCTATTCGGAATTTACCCTTTTCCCGGGTAAAAACATGTTTACAGTGGACGAAGCGCAGATCAAAAATGTGTTCCATGGTCTGTCTTCCAGTGTGGAAGCCATGAGTCTGGCCATGTACATGGCCGAAACAGTGGCAACGCTGGAGCCTACCGGCGATGAAGCCGCCAGCGTGCTGCGGCTGACCTTGAACAGCCTGTACCTGCTCAGCGAAGGGCGGCTGACCCCGCAGCAGATCAAGGCAGTGTTTGAGCTTCGGGTCATGAGCGAGTGCGGCTATCTGCCAAAGCTGCTATGCTGTGCCGGCTGCTCCAAATACGACGGCGGTGCTTTTTATCTTGATCTGGTGGAAGGGGATCTTTTGTGTGCTGACTGTGCAGTGCAGCAGGGAAAAAGCCCCAATCTGGATGCAGGTGCTTTGTATGCGGTGCGGCATATCTGCCTTGTGGAAGAAAAAAAGATATTTTCCTTTACACTTACCCCCGATAGTATGCGCCGGCTTTCCAATGTGGCCGAGCAATATGCCCTCATCCATCTGGATAAACCCCTCAAAAGCTACGATTTTCTCAAAACTGTGCTGCCCTGAACTGGGCAACAGCCGAACATAAAGGATATACAATGGATTCAATGTATTTAAAAACGCTTGAGCTGGATAAAATCATCAGCCGGGCGGCGGAATATTGCGTTTGTTCCGAAGCGAAAGCACGGATGCTGCAGCTGCAGCCCCAAACCGACCCGGACGAGGTGCGCTATGCGCTCAGTCAGACCGATGCGATAAATACCTTGCTCATCAAGAATGGTTCGCCTCGGTTTGGCGGTGTGGATGGGGTAAGCGGGCTTGCCAGCCGTGCGGTCAAGGGCGGTATTCTTTCCATGGGTGATTTGCTGGAAGTGGCCGGTGCGCTGCGCAACTTCCGTAATCTGACCGAATGGTACGGCATGACCGATCATGAGATGCTGCCAGTGGACGATCTGTTCTATGCGCTGGCACCTCAGCCCGGACTGGAAAAGCAGATCACCGATTCCATTCTGGCCCATGATCAGATGGCCGACACTGCATCGGCAACCCTGAACGATCTGCGCCGTAAAATCCGTGCCACAGAAAACAGCATCCGTGACCGGTTGGAAGGCCTGGTGCGCAATTCTTCAGCTTCCAAATACCTGCAGGAAACGGTGGTTTCCATCCGAAACGGGCGGTATGTGGTCCCGGTGAAAAGCGAACACAGGGGCGAAGTAGCCGGCATCATCCACGACGTTTCCTCCACCGGCGCCACTGTGTTTATCGAGCCGCAGGCTGTTGTAGAGGCCAATGCCCGCATTATGCAGTACCGTGCGCAGGAACTGCAGGAGATCGAGCGTATCCTCACCGCCTTTACCGCACAGGTGGCAGCTATCGAACCGCAGTTCCAGTACAGCTACGATGCCATGCTGCAAATCGATGTTTTGCTGGCAAAGGCGCGTATGGCACTGGAAATGGATGCTTTTATGCCGCAGGTGGCCTACGGGCAAAGCTTTTCACTCATTCGTGCCCGCCATCCGCTGATTGAAAAGAAAAAGTGTGTGCCCATCAATGTGCAGCTGGGCGAAGCATACGATTCGCTGATCATCACCGGCCCAAATACCGGCGGCAAAACCGTTACCCTGAAAACAGCCGGCCTGCTGAGTGCAATGGCCCAGTGTGGTATGCTGATCCCCGCCGACGAGCGCAG
>JAFULE010000153.1 GCA_017483235.1 Faecalibacterium sp.
ATCCACTGGGCCGCCTGCTGTAAATCATTCCACAACGGCTTGCGCAGGTTGGGATCAAAGGTGATCAGCTTGCCCTGCTGTTTGGCAAAAGCAACCGCCTCCATGGTAGCCTGCCGGGCAGGCTGATGGGTCAGGGACAGGGTGCCAAAATGGAACGCCTTCGCCTGTGCACTCAGCTTCCGGTTCAGCTCGGCAGCGGTCAGGCAGGTGTCGGCACCGGGCTTACGCGCAAAGGAAAACTCCCGATCACCGCTTTCATCCAGTGTAACAAAGGCCAAGGTGGTAAACACCTCATCGCTTACCACAATGCCATCGGTGCCAATGCCGGCCTGCTGCAGAGTGTTCACCAGCAGTTTGCCAAAGGCATCGTCGCCCACCTTGCCCAGAAGGGCAGTTTGGGCACCGTATTTTGCCAGCGCAGCCAGAAAATTAGCCGGGGCCCCGCCGGGGTGGGCCGCCATGGTTGGATATCCGTCGGCATCCACACTCTGGCAGGTAAAATCAATGAGCAGTTCGCCCAATGCAACAACATCCAGCATTTGCAATCGATTCCTTTCCCGTTTTGATACAGATCATTCGACCGAAGTTCTTTGTTTCAGTATAGCATTGATTGCAAGACAATGTAAACCACTCCCCTCATTTCCACCTTATTTTCCTTCCGCGGGGCAGCTTGCGGCGCGGCGAAGGCTGTGGTACACTTTTACCATCCCCCTTTGAAAAGGAGCAGACAGGATGGCACGTATTCTTTCGCTGCTTTTGGCAACACTGGCAGTATTGACCGGATGTGGAGGCAGCAGTATGCAGCAGAACAGTTATCAGCAGATCAGCCAGCAAACCGCAAAACAGATGATGGACGAAGAGCAGGTTCTGATTCTGGATGTGCGCGAACAAGAAGAATACGACAGCGGACATATTCCCGGTGCAGTGCTTTTGCCGGTGGGCAGCATCGACGGGGAAAGCGCCGCCGCTGTGATTCCCCAAAAGGACACCACCGTGCTGGTATACTGCCGCAGCGGCAATCGCAGCAAACAGGCGTCGGCCGCTCTTGCCGAGCTTGGCTACACCGCCATTTATGAATTTGGCGGCATTACCACATGGCCGTACGAGATTGAATGAAACCTGCCCTGCACAAATAACAGCAAAAACAGCCCGACTTTTGCCAAGTGAATTGACAAAAGTCAGGCTGTTTTGTTTGGAATCCTTATTCCTTCAGCGAAAAACTGCCCTGCAGGGTTTTGGCTGCAGGCGCGGTGGTTTGCACCGTGATCTCCACTGTTGTCTGCAACGGGTCGGTGCGGGTCAGCTGCAGGGTATGCCAGGTTGGCACATCGGTTTGCGCCATGGTGTAACAAGCGTTCGGATCCGGCTGCATCGGCTCGCCGGTGCGGGATACAACCGCAAGCTGCCAGCCATCCGACACGGTAACGGTATAGGCAATATCGGCACCACAACAGCTTGCGGTGTTTTCTTTTTCGTAGTTGAACAGCCGAACTTCAACCAGATCATCCTGTGACAAAACGGTATGGGCCGCTGCTTCGGCAGCGAGATAATCCGAAGAAAAGAAAAAGTGCTGCTCTGCTGTGCGCAGTTTGCGTTGGTCAGCTGCTGCGCGGCACCCAACACCGGCTGCAAATACAGCCACAAGCACCAACACCAGCACCGGCAGCATTCGATTTGTATCTGTCTGCCGCACTTCGCTGTTCTGCATTTGGCTTTTGCCCCCTTTGCAACCGGAATTTACAATATCTGCATGATATCACATCCTGTTTTCGAAAACAGACCGCGTGAAAAATTTGTTTTTTTCTGCGCCAAAATGGTTCTGCCTCCGTCCGCTTTTTTCTTGTAAAAAACAGGGCTTTTTTCTATAATAAATCTATCGGAGTATACTTTTGCAAAGGATGGGATGGGAATGCTGCGTATCGCAATATGTGATGACAACGCCGACGAGCTGCGCACGGCAACTGCCCTGCTGGAAGAATATCTGCAAACAAAACCTGCCGTTACCGCCCATATTGTTCCGTTCTGTTCTGCGCAGGACGTGCTGAATGCAGCAAGCCCCTTTGATCTGTATCTTCTGGATGTGCTGATGCCCGGCATGACCGGCATTGAACTGGGGCTGCAGCTGCGGCAGCGCGGCGATGCCGGCCTGATTGTATACCTGACGAACTCGGCGGAATTTGCAGTGGAATCGTATCAGGCGCGGGCGTTTCATTATTTGCTCAAGCCGCTGCAAAAAGATAGTCTGTTCCCCATTTTGGATATGGCACTGCCCCATTTCCGGCAGCGCAGCAATGCACACATTGTGGTAAAAAACCACGAATCGGTGCTGCGGCTGCCGCTGCACCAGATCGTGTATGCCGAGCTGTACAACCGGGCGGTGCGCTATCATCTGACCGACGAACAGGTGGTGGACAGTGTTTCGCTGCGCGGGGCATTTCAGACAGCCACCGCCCCACTGCTGGCCGAGCCGGAGTTTGTGCGGTGCGGCGCCAGCTTTGTGCTGAATCTGGAGCATGTGTCCGCCGTGAAGAAAGACGGCGCTGTGCTGAAAAACGGGCATTATCTGCAGCTGCCCAAAAAAGCCTGCGGGCTGCTGCGGGCCGCCTGGCTGGACTACTGGCTGGCTGAAGAAAGCAAACTATAATAGAACAAAAGACCGTGAAGCTTCTTGCCGTTTAAGAAGCTTCACGGTCTTTTTCGTAACGAACACTTTCTGCTGTCGGTTTTTGCTGTTCACCGAATGGTTCACAGACTTGCCGGCTTAAAAGAAGCTGACCTGACTGCTTTCGGGCAGGCCGCCCAGTGCGCCGGCCTCGCGCAGCTTTTCAATGACTGCGCTGCCCACACCGGAAGCCGACTGCAGTTCTTCGATGGAGATGTATTCTTCGCCGTGGATGGTCACCTTTTCCAGTGCTTCGGCGGCCGAGCCGCCCACGCCTTTCAGCGAAGTAAAGGGCAAACGCACCTTGCCGTCCTCCACGGTGTATTTGCTGGCATAGCTTTTGCCCAGCTTGATGGGTAAAAACTCATAGCCGCGCTCCAGCATTTCGTTTTCGATCTGCAGCGACACCAGCAGATCTTCGTCCTTGGCAACCCGTTGTTCCTTGGGGCCGCGCAGGCGCTTGTTGATCTCGTCCATGTGGCGGCGGGCCACAGCCTTGCCGCCCACGGCGGCTTCGTAGTCGATATCATCGCCGCGCACGGTGAAATACACCGCATAGAAGGCCTGCGGATGATAGACCTTGAACCACATCAGCCGGATGGCCGCCATCAGGTAAGCCACTGCGTGGGCTTTGGGGAACATATATTTGATTTTGCGGCAGGATTCGATGTACCAGTCGGGCACCTCGTGCTCGCGCATGGCTTCTTCCCAGCCGGGGTTAAAGCCGCCCTTGGCCACACGGCCCTTACGCACCGCCTCCATAATGTCGAAAGCCATTTTGGGCTTTAAGCCCTTGCGCATCAGGTACAGCATGATGCTGTCGCGGCAGCCGATAACCTCGGCAATGGTGCAGGTGCCGTTGCGGATCAGCTCGTCGGCGTTGTTGGTCCACACGTCGGTGCCGTGGGACAGGCCCGAGATCTGGATCAGCTCGGAAAAGTTTTTGGGCTGGGCATCCATCAGCATGCCGCGCACAAAGTTTGTGCCCATTTCGGGGATGCCAAAGGTGCCTATCTGGCTGTCGATCTGCTCGGGAGTAACCCCCAGCGCCTCGGGCGAGGTAAGCAGCGAGTAGACCTTGGGGTCGTTCATGGGGACCGAGTCCACCGGGATGCCGGTGTATTCCTCGAAATACTTGTAGAAGGTGGGCACATCGTGCCCCAGCTCGTCCAGCTTGAGCAGGGTGTCGTGCAGGTACTTGAATTCAAAGTGGGTGGTGATCAGGCCGCCGGCCACATCGTCGGCCGGGTGCTGGATGGGGCAGAAATCGTAGATCTCGTAGGTATCGGGCACAACCACCATGCCGCCGGGATGCTGGCCGGTGGTACGTTTGACACCGGTGCAGCCCAAAGTCAGCCGGTTCTCCTCGGCACGGTTGACCGTTTTGCCCCGTTCCTCCAGATATTTGCGCACATAACCATAGGCGGTTTTGTCTTGAATACCGGACACGGTGCCCGCCTTGAACACGTTGGTTTTGCCAAACAGCTCTTCGGTATAGCGATGCACATAGCTTTGGTATTCGCCCGAGAAGTTCAGGTCGATATCCGGCTCCTTGTCGCCGTAAAAGCCAAGGAAGGTTTCGAACGGAATATCGTGGCCTTCCACCGTCATCTTGGCGCCGCACACCGGGCAGTTTTTGTCCGGCAGGTCGAAGCCATCGGTATAGCTGCCGTCGGTGATCCACTCGCTGTATTTGCAGTGATCGCAGCGATAGTGGGGCGGCATGCTGTTGACCTCGGAAATGCCCGAGAAATGGGCCACAGCCGACGAACCCACCGAACCACGGCTGCCCACCTGATAGCCATGCTGGTTGGAATAGGCCACCAGCTTGACTGCAATGACATACAGAACCGCGTATCCGTGGCCGCAGATGGAGTCCAGCTCTTTCTGCAGGCGGTCCTTTAAAATTTTTGGCAGCGGGTCGCCGTACAGCTCTTTGGCACGGTTCCATGTGGCCGAGCGCAGCTGCTCGACCGCGCCCTCGATGTTGGGCGGATAGGTGCCGCGGGGAATGGCCCGCAGGTTTCCGTCGATGGAATCGGCGATTTTACGGGGGTTGGTGACCACGATCTCGTAGGCCTTGGCCTTGGGCAGATAGTTGAACTGCCGCAGCATATCGTCAGTGGTGCGGAAATAGAGGGGTGCCTGATTGTCGGCATCCTTAAAGCCGTTGCCGGCCTGCAGCACCGCGCGGTATACGGCGTCCTCCGGCTCGGTAAAATGCACGTCGCCGGTGGCAATGACCGGCTTGTGCAGATCTTCGCCCAGCTTGACGATGGTGCGGTTGAACTCTTTGATCACATCCAGACTGGCCACCTTGCCGTCCCGCACCATGTACTCGTTGTTGCCCAGGGGCTGCACTTCCAGCACATCATAGTAGGCGGCGATCTTTTTCAGCTCATCGTAGGGTCGTTTTTCCACCACGGCGCGGTAAAGCTCACCCGCTTCACAGGCCGAAGTCAAAATCAGACCCTCGCGGTGTTGATTCAGCAGGCTGCGGGGCACCCGGGGCTTTTTGAAAAAGTTGGTCAGATGCGCCTCGCTGACGATTTTGTACAGGTTTTTCAGGCCAATCTGGTTTTTGACCAGAATGATCAGGTGGTGGTACTTCTTTTTCAGCACCTCACGGTTGCCGCCAAGGCCGGTGTTGATCTGGCTGGCGGTAGTGATCTCTTTTTCAGCCAGATCCTTCAGCATCACGCAGAAAATACGGCCCAGTGCCTCGGCGTCCTCGTCGGCGCGGTGAGCCTCGTAGGCGGGCAGCTCCAGATGCTTTGTCAGGTTGGTCTGTTTATAGTTGCCAAGGCCGGGGTACATGGTCTGGGCAACGGTAAGGGTATCGATGTAGGTGCAGTCCAGCGCAATGCCGCTGCGCTGGGCCGCCGCTCGCAAAAAGCGCATATCAAAGCCGTTGGCATTGTGGGCAATCAGGATGCGGCCATCGGCAAATTCCAGAAAAGCACGCAGGGCCTCCCCTTCTTTGGGGGCGTTGGCCACCATATCGTTGGTGATGCCGGTCAGCTCGGTGATGCGGGGGCTGATGGCCTTGGGAGGCTTGACAAAGGTGTCGAACCGCCGGGTGATTTTGCCGTTTTCCACCAGCACCGCGCCGATTTCGGTCAGATATTCGCTGCTGGGGTCAAGGCCGGTGGTTTCGGTGTCGAATACGCAGAAGCTGCCGGTCAGCGGCTCGTCCTGCGGGCCGTACACACAGGGCACCATATCGTCTACAAAGTAAGCCTCGCAGCCGTAGATCAGCTTGAAGTTGGGATCGCTTTTGTGGATGCCGTCGGCCGCCATCATGGCTTCGGGGTAACCTTGACAGACGCCGTGGTCGGTGATGGCCACGGCCGGATGGCCCATGCTGTGGGCCAACTTGACGATGCCGGCCGGGTCGCAGAAGCCGTCCATGCTGGACAACTTGGTGTGCAGGTGCAGCTCCACCCGTTTTTCAGGGGCTTTGTCTTTGCGTTTGGCACGCTCGACCACCAGCACATCGTAGGGGTACACCACATAGTCGTGCTCGTATTTATCATAGGTGCAGTCGCCCCGGATCAGCAGGGTGGTGCCGTTTTTGATGCCCTCCCACTTGGAGCAATCCTCATCCTCCTGCGCGCGCACCTTCAGGTTGACCGAGCCGGTGTAGTCGGTGATGGATATGGTATAAATTTTGCGGAAATTGCCCTTGACCTCGCTGAAGAACACATCGCCCCAGATCATGCACTTGCCGCCCTCGCCGCCCAGCTCTTTGAGGGGGGTCAGGTCTTTGGGCTTGAAGGGCTTGCCATGGAACACCGTGGCCGGCTTATCGGTCAGATCCAGCCCGTCCACCTTGATGGGCGGCAGGGTCTTTTTCTGCTCAAACTTCACCACAGGGGCAGCCACCTTCTGCTCCAGCCGCTGCTCCTGCCGGGCAAGCTCTTCGCCGCCCAAAAGGTTGACCAGATTCACCACCGGCAGCACACCGGTGCGCTGCTGCACCCGCTCGGCCAAAACACGGGCAAACTGCACCTCTTCCAGAATTTTGGTGCCGCGGTGTACCCCAATGGTGATCTCCCGATCCTGAATCGTGATCTGGGCATGATCCAAAAAGCCGTTGACCGGAATGCCCTCGGCCTTCAGCTCTTCGGTCAGATCCAGTACAGCCATCTGAGACAGATGCGCATAACCAAACAGGTTGCAGATCTTTAATTCAAAGCCGGAAAACTCCGGTTGGAGAGACGCCAAAAGCCGGGCGCACAGCCCCTTGTCCAGCGGGGCAGCGCTCTGCAGTGTAAAGACAATTTTCTTGTCAGCGCGGAACATCTCGGCCCGGTCGACGATCACCTTGCCGAAGGCAGCGGCAAAGTCGGGGTCAGCCATAAACTGAGGCCACAGCTGGGAGACAAGCGGTTTCATGGGGGCGATTTCCTTTCCTTACAAGGGCCAAAACGCGGCGCAGCCATTTTCAGGCAGCGCCGCCGGAACAGTTTACACGATGGATCAGAACATGGGCAAAACACTTTGCAGCCAGAACAGCGCCCCCATGACCGCCAGCATGATCCCGTTGTTGCGGATCCGCTGCACCCGGGTGGGGTCATTGCTACGCGCAAAGAAAGGGGCAAAGATGGCCAGCGCAACGCCGGCAATGGCAAGCAGAATGGTATACTGCATTTTCTGTTCCTTTCACATCCGCTGTAAAGGCTTACAGCTTGTAGATCTCTTCCATAAACTGATCCAGAATGTTGTCGCCGGTCAGCTTTTTGATGGGGGTGCCGTGCACAAACAGCACCGCCTCCCCTTTGCCGCCTGCAATGCCGATGTCGGCTTCCCGGGCTTCGCCGGGGCCGTTGACCACGCAGCCCATAACGGCCACCTTGATGCTTTTTTTGTAGCCCTTGAGCCGGCGCTCCACCTCGTTGGCAATGGCGGTGCAGGGGTACTGAGTGCGGCCGCAGGTGGGACAGGTGATCACCTCGGGGCCTGCCACAGGAAAGCCCACCGCACGCAGAATGTTATAGCCGGCTTCCACTTCTTTTTCGGGCTCGTCGGCCAGCGAAACACGAATGGTATCGCCGATGCCCTCCAGC
>JAFULE010000154.1 GCA_017483235.1 Faecalibacterium sp.
ATTTGAACAGCCATATAGAATACAAGGTCAATGCCGAAGGAATTCGCCTACATATACATCATAAGTAGGCGGATTTTTCGCCTATCCGCTTGACATTCGCCTAAAAACAGTCTATGATTAGGTTAAAGACAAGGGGGGTTAGGCGAATGAGAACCTTTGATTATTCTACGCTCCGGAACCAGCAGTGGGATTCGGAGATTCTGGGCCTTGTTGCGCAGATCCATGAGTTTAAGGGGCGGCAGGAACTGTATCTGAAGCAGAAGCCTGCGGTGCTGGAGAAACTGATCGATATCGCGAAGGTGCAAAGCACTGAGGCATCCAATAAAATCGAGGGCATTGTCACCACCAACACCCGTGTGCAGCAGCTTTGCGCGGAGAAAACAACGCCCCGGAATCGTGACGAAGAAGAGATCATGGGGTATCGGGATGTGCTGAACACTATCCACGAAAGCTATGAGTACATTCCCATCCGGGCGGCTTACATCCTGCAACTGCACCGGGATCTGTACCAATACTCCGAGCGCGGCATCGGCGGCCGGTTCAAGAATACACAGAACTATGTCGCCGCCACCTATCCGGACGGCACACAGAAAGTCCTGTTCACGCCGCTGGCACCCCATGAAACACCGGGTGCGGTCGATGCGATCTGCGAAAGCTTCAACCGGACGATCGACGCCTGTACCATCGATCCGTTGGTGTTGATCCCCATTTTCATTAACGACTTTCTCTGCATCCATCCCTTTAACGACGGCAATGGACGAATGTCCCGCCTGCTGACCACGCTGCTGCTCTACCGCTGCGGCTATGTGGTGGGGCGGTACATCAGCTTGGAGAGCAAGATCGAGAAAACCAAGGAAAAGTACTACGAGGTGCTCGATGTCTGCGGCAACGGCTGGCACGAGGGCGGCAGCGATCCCACACCCTTTGTGAAGTACTTGCTGGGCATCATTCTCTCTGCTTACCGGGATTTCGAAAACCGCGTGGATCTGTTTGACGAAAAGCTGCCGGCGATCGATTTGGTACGCAGGGCGGTGGACAACAAGATCGGCAGGTTCACCAAGAGCGAGATCATGGAGCTGGTGCCCTCCATCGGTAAGGCGTCGGTTGAAAACGCCCTGAAGAAGCTGGTCGAGGATGGAATCATCCGGCGGCACGGCAAGGGCAAGGCGACATTCTATACCAGAGCGGATTGCTCTGACTGACAGTGGCTGAAAATGGAAAACGGATTCCCTCTTTTGTGGAAAGGGAATCCGCTTTTTATTATGTACAATTTCCGATATACCACCGCAAAGAAGCACGAAGATATGCGCAATCAGGAATGCGACAGCTCTATTCCACCAATCCACACTCGCAGAATGGAATTTCTCTCATCAATACAACGGTCGGGCCGGCCCTTCCACAGCAATAGGTCTGCCCGCTTTCCCGGAGCGATACGGCCCACCGTCGACAGGTCAAATGCCCGTGCTGTGTTTGCGGTAGCCGCGGCCAGCACCTCGGTGGGGCAAAGCCCGGTTTTTGCCAGAAGAGACAGTTCGTGGTGCAGTGTGTCCCCGTAGCCGACTGCCGGCGCAAAAGAGCCGGAATTGGCATCGGTGCCCGCCAGAATGGTTGCCCCGTGTCGATGCAGTGTTCGTACAGCCTGTTCTGCGCTGGGATAATGGTGTTCAGCAAAGCCATTGCGGCCACTGCGTGCAAAGGCCTGCATCATCACAAGGGTTGGCGCAACTGCAATACCCCTTTGCGCAATAAGCTCCGCCAGTGCATCCGGGAAGGGTTCTTTCATTGGCACATGAAGCAGAATGTCCGTCCCGGCCCGGACTGCCTGACGCACGGTGGCAACCTCAGTGGCGTGAACTGCCACCTTCAACCCTCGTGCATGGGCAGCCTTGACGATACCGCGCAGTGCAGGCTCCCCAATGGAAAGCGGATGAAACAGCAGCACCTTGATGTAGTTCGCCCTCCGGCTGACAGCCCGCTTTACAAAGCCCTTGGGATTGGGCACGATACCCATCGCCATACCGCCGGAGGAAATGATCCGGAGCGGTCGAACCTGATCCGAAAGCCCGGCAGGGGCACTGACATCGCACACCGTGGTGATTCCATGCTGCAGCAAAGCTTGTGCCTGCGCGGCACTTTCCATGTGAACATGTGCATCGATCAGACCGGGCATTAGAAAACCTTCGCCGCATTCTGCCGGATCGCAAGCCTCAATTGAGGTAACAAACCCGTTTTCCATGGTAACGGCGGCACTGTCCCACACTCGTTCGCCATCGAAACAGGGATATTTCAGTACTGTCATTCCGGTTTCTCCACGTTCAGCAGTTCGCTGTATTTCATCACAACACCAAACAGATTGCACATGACCAGATAATTCGAACGGATGACCACCCGATCGCCCGCCTTTACCGTCTGCAGCACATCCGGGGTGGGAAAGATGCAGTGCACGCAGCACCGACCACCTGCAGCATCCGAAAGCTGAACGGTAGGCAGGTCGTGAATATCCCGTCCGACCCAGATGACGATACCGGTTACATCGAACCGCTTGTCTTCGTAACGCCGCAGACTTTCGTCCAGGTGTTCCTCAAACTGCCGACAGAGCACCGCCGCCTCGAACGGAGCAGTCTGACCCTCCAGCATGGGGCTTGGTCTGGTCTGAATGCGACGGGTCTTCATCGGAGAGGGATGGTGTGGATAAAATTGAATGTTGTCAGGAAAAGAACCGCTCATGAGAAATCGTCCTTTCTGCTGGAAAATGGTTGATTCAATGGGTCGCCGACAACGCACCTGTCTGTTGTTACAGTACCGTGTAGCGCACGATGCCGTTTTCCCGCAGAGCTTTCACCTGCCCCAGCGCAAGCAGATGTTCCAGATGGGCAACGGTTTCACCTACAGCAAACCATTTTTGTGCGACCGGGAACTCCTCCCAGTTTCGTGCGCGGATCCTCCAGGTCATTTTTCCGGCCAGTTCGTAGGCGGTGAGGCCCGGCTGCTGACGCAAAATACGCATTGTTTCGTCCAGTCGCCGCTCGTGATGCAGCAGCAGAGCGTCCACCCGGGCGTTCAGTTCGCCTCGTCCCCGATGAGCAGGCAGTGCCAGAGTCACCGGATATTCCCGGATTTTTTGAAGGCTTTGCAGATACGTCCCCAACGCGTCCGGAAACCCGTTCCATGCAGTGATGTTGGGGCTGATGTCGAACAGCACATGGTCGCCCAGAAACATTACGCCTTCGTTTTCCATCCAGAAGCACATATGCCCCGGTGTGTGCCCCGGTGTCAGCACCGCACACAGTCGATAACCGCCTACTTCCAGAACATCACCGTCCTGCAGGCGGATGTGCGGGGTGTTGCGGGGTGGGGCCATGGCATAGGCGGCGTTTCCCTGCCATAGTCCATCCACCAGAGACCGCGGAAAGCCCTGCGCAGTCATGTTCGCCTTGGCGGTGCGCCAGTAATCGTCCCACACCTGCTGAGACTGGAACATATAGTTGTCCCGTCCGCTGATGTAGATGGTACCGTGTTCCCCTGCCGCTTCGGCACACAGGCCGGTATGATCGGAATGCAGATGGGTCAGCAGAACGTCCACATCGCCGGGCTGCAGCCCCAGCTCGGCCAGCTGCGCAAACAATGCCTGCCGACAGTCTTCGCATCGGAAGCCGGTGTCGATCAGCAGGTTTCGTTCCTTGCCTTTGATCAGGTAGGTGTTCAGTTCTTTCAGTGGGTTTCCGGTCAGCGGTACCGGCAGACGGTAGATGTTTTTGAGGATCTCTTCAGGCATTGTACCCCTCTTTTCGCAGAGAAAAGCATTTGAGCTCGTCCATACCGCAAGGCACAGAAAAAAACGCTGCGCTTTTTACTCAGTGTATCAAAACACTCGGCATGCGGTCAACAGAACCGGATCTTCGGACGACATTTACAATCGGAACACCTTTTCCGCATTGCGGAAAGCGATCTTTTCCTTATCCTCCTGACGAAGCGGAGCATTTTCCAAAAAGGCGCGTGCGCCGGCGTTGGGGATGAACGGATAGTCCACCGAGAACATCACCCGGTCGGCCCCCAACAGTTCGATAATATACTTGAGCTGCGCGTTGGAGAACATGCCGCTTGGGGTAACATAGATGTTGCTCTGATAATATTCCGGAATTTCCTTCTGCAGTCCGGTGATCTGTTTGGGCATGGCTTCCTGCAGACGCTCCAGATACCAGGGCACCATCTCGCCCCAGTGGCCCGACACGATGGTCAGATCAGGGTGGCGATCGAACACGCCGCCCAGAATCATGCGCAGCACCTGTACGCCGCCGTCAGCATGCCAGCCCCAGCCGGCACAGGCAAACCGGGTGCTGACCATATCCGAAAAGCCCTCGTAGCACACATCAGCGACCTCTCGCGGAGGAAAGCCGGGGTGCAGATACAGCGGAACACCCAGCGCTTCGGCACGGGCCAGAAGCGGTTCGAAAACAGGATCGTCAAGAAACTTGCCGGCGGTGCGGCCGAACAGGTTAGCGCCCCGGAAGCCGTATTCTTTTACCGTGCGCTCCAGCTCATCAGCGGCGGCGGTCGGGTCGATGGTAGGCAGCGAAGCAAAGCCGTAAAACCGGCCCGGATGCTGCGCAACAGCAGCTGCCAGCTTATCGTTTGCCGCCCGACAGATCGGCACCGCCTCGGGGGTGACGATCAACTGGGTAGAATTCGAGGACAAAATCTGCACATCAATGCCATTGGCATCCATGTCGGCAATGCGCCCTGCAGCGATATCCTGCATCGAACCGGGTACCGGCACATGAGGCAGCGGCCAGGCATTGGCATAAGAGGAATGAAAGTGCGGACAAAGAATGTCCTGCTCGGCTTTGCCGCCGGCACCAATTTCGGGGAAGCCAAAGTGTTCTTCTACAGCGATTATTTTCATGGTTATCAACTCCTTACAGGTGGAAATCAAAGAGCGCCCCGGAGCGCTGTGCCCCGGGGCGTTCCGCGAAGAGAAAGGAGAATGGGAGAAAGAAAATTTCAGCAATCCTTAAATGTTAACCCCATTTTTTCCGGGTTGAAGATTCGTGCATCCATCAACTTCAGCTCGGGCGAGATCAGCGGGCGGAACTCCATATTGGCAAGGATATCCTTTTCTACATCCACGCCCGGGGCAACCTCCACCAGCATCATGCCGTCCTTGGTCAGCTGGAACACTGCACGCTCGGTAATGTACAGCACCTCCTGGCCGGATTCGACCGCGTAGCGACCGGAGAAGGTGATCTGCTCCACCTTTTTGCGGAACTTCTTCTGCCGGCCTTCCTGTACGATCTTCATCTTTCCGTCGCCAAACTCGCACTCCAGACCGCCTGCGGTAAAGGTAGCCATAAAGTACATCCGTTTGGTATTCTGAGAAATGTTCACAAAACCACCCGGGCCAACAATCTTGCCGCCAAACTTGGAAACATTGACGTTGCCCTCCTCGTCTACCTCGGCAAAGCTGAGGTACGAGCAATCCAGCAGGCCGCCGTCATACACATCAAAGGTCGAAGACAGCTTGTAGGTCGCCTCGGCGTTGACACCGGTACCCATGCGCGGGCCGCTGAGCGGAATGCCGCCGAAGATGCCGGTTTCGATGGTCAGGGTAAAATCGGTCAGACCTTCTTCGTTGGCTACCAGCGAAACACCATCCGAGATGCCAAGGCCCAGATTGACCAGAGAGCCCTTGGCCAGCTCCATTGCGCCACGGCGGGCAACGACCTTGCGGATGCCCA
This sequence comes from Faecalibacterium sp., assembly GCA_017483235.1. Classification (GTDB taxonomy): domain Bacteria; phylum Bacillota; class Clostridia; order Oscillospirales; family Ruminococcaceae; genus Faecalibacterium. The sequence goes on from JAFULE010000154.1 coordinate 5,736, forward strand.
TCTCCATCGGGGCAATGGCGCTTCCGGGCACCCTGACCCGGTTCAGCAGCTCGGGCCGGTACTGGTAATCGGCGTAGGTGAAGGGGTGCTCTTCGGGGGTGCCCACCACAATGTAGTCCACAAGACGGTTGTAGATGTCCACATCTTTGGGAGCAATGCTGCCGTTGGCCACGATCTTGGATACCTGAGCGATGACGATGCCGCCGTTGTTGTGTACGGCCTGCGCCATCTCGACCTGTTCGGCAGGCAGCACCTCGTTCTGCATGGTAATGTTGCCGGACTCATCTGCATAGCTGCCGCGGATGATGCAGGCATCCATGTGCAGGGTGCGGTAGAACAGATACTCTTTGCCATCGATGGTGATGACCGATACCAGCTCTTCAGGGTCCTCCTTGGCCTTGGGGTTCATCTTGCCGCCTTCGTTGCGGGGGTCCACAAAGGTGTACTTGCCCACATGGGTGATGATGCCGGGCTTGTGGCCGGTCTGTGCACGGAACAGATGTCCGAAGATGCCCATGGGGAAGATGTAAACGCCTACCTTGTTGGCGGCGGCCAGCCGCTCGATGCTGGGCGAGTTGCCCACGCGGGAGGTGTAGATCTTAGAGATCAGTCCCTCGATGCCAATGGCGGTCATGCCGTACCCATTTTCTTTTTTGTCGCCGCTGATGGTGGGAGCGACGATGGAAAGATTTTTGGGGGTGTTGTTCTCGGTGTAACTTTTGCCGATGGCCCGCAGTACCGCATCGGCAGCACCGGAGGTGGAAAAGCCGCCGATGCCGATGCGCATATTGTCTTTGATGTGACTGGCAGCTTCAGCTGCGGTAACAAACTTAGGCATAGGACCTCCTGATTACTTGGTAGCGGCTTCCTTTTTGACGATGACGCTGTGGTTCTTCAGCCAGGGCTGCAGCAGCTTGTCGTTCAGCAGGTACAGCAGAATGGCCAGGATGGAGCTGACGATGACCAGAGCGATGAACACGACTTTCAGATCCTGGATGAAGCGGCCCAGCAGCATCATAGTGGGATAGTGGACGATGTAGAAGTACAGAGCCAGCTTGCCGGGGAACTCCCAGATCTTCATGTTCATGAAATGGGTAAAACCATCTTTATTCAGCAGCAGCAGGAAGGTGAAAGGAATGGATAGCAGATAGATGGAGGAGAAGGAGATGTCCAGACCGATGCTGGCAGTGTAGGGAGTCCAGGTGCGGTAGACAAAGAAGATGCCCATCGCAGTCTGGATGATGGTCAAAAATACGGTAAATCCCTTGGTAAATTCCACATCCTTCAGTTTGTTGACCCCCTTCCACATCAGAGCACCAACAGACATCAGGCAGATCATCTTCAGCAGACCGCAGTTCAGCATAAAGCTGCCAACGGTATCGTAGTACAGCCACATGGGATCGGTGCCGCCCAGATGATGGGTCGCAAACAACACCGCAGTAGCCACCGGAGTGACCAGACCAAGGTACAGCTCCTCGTTCCAGGCAATGGCGTAGTATACGATGTAGCCGGCAATAAAGATGGCAGAGATAAACCACAGCGGGGCGTTCAGCATCAGCGAACCGGCGCTTCCGGTCACGCCCAGCTCAACATTGCCAACATAATTGTTTCCGATGCCGATACCGGTGATCTGGATACCAACCAGTTCCGGCAGGGTGTTCAGAATAAACACGGGCAGCTCGGCCAGGGTGGTGCCAAAGCGCTTGCTCATCACGAACATACCCATCAGGGTGCCAATGATGTAAACGGGCCACAGCGCCTTGACACGGCTCCACAGGTAGGTGGCGGCCTGTACCGAGGGGGCGGGCATGGCCACGCCGGCAGCAGCAGCCTTCTTTTTCTTGGACTGATAGCCCTGCATCAAAAAGTAGCCGGAAAAGGCCATAAAGGGCAGCATGCAGTCCAGCGCCCACATATGAGCCGGCTTCTGACCGCGGGTCGTGGGCAGAACCTGCCATACGTGGATGGCGGCAAAGCTCAGACAGAACATCATGCGATAAAACTCAACAGCATAATTGCGTTGTTTTGCAGGAGCAGCGGATTTCACAACGAATTCCTCCTTTTTTCTCAGGATGAAGTTTCTTATTGAGAAACCGATGTGCACCTCGGTTTCTCTCTTGGTGCAAAAATACACCAAATCGCCTAGTTGTGTCAATTCTGTGTTTCTAAATTCGTTATATTTTACGAGAATGAAAGGCGGATTCCCAGCAATACGACGAAGGAAAATTTCTCTATCAGAAACTCGTTGCGGCAACTGCTTTTTTTTGATATACTGGCGTCAGAACACTTCCAAGGAGAATGTCATGTCACAGAAAGAAAACGATAAAAAATATCTGCTCAAATCGCTGAACAAGGCGCTGAAGGTGCTGGATATCATCACGGTGCGAGAGGAGCTGACCCTGACCGAGATCTGTTCGATCACCGGGCTGGATAAAACCAGTGCATTCAAGATCCTTTACACGTTAGAGCGCCGCGGATTTGTTCTGAAGACACCGGATCTGCACTACCGGGTGGGTGACAAGATCGCTCACTATGACAATCGCCGGTCCGAGCGCAAAAACATCGTGGATGTGGCCACAGAACCGATCCGCTCACTTTGCGTTTCCACCAAAGAAACCGTCTCTCTGGCGATTCTGAACTCCAACGGCCGCAGCATCAACATTTATGTTGAGGTAGGCAGTTCTGCAGATCATGTTCCCTCGCGGATCGGTATGGAGCTGGATGCCTATTCGGTTCCGGTAGGCAAAGTGCTTTTGGCCTATACCTCGCCGCAGATCGTTCAGACGATTCTGCAGAGCGCACCGCTGCGCGCTTACACCTCCTCCACCATCTCTACGGCTGCGCAGCTGTATCAGGTGCTGGACGAAGTGCGTACCCAGGGCTACTGTACCGACAGCAACCAGCGTTATGACGGCCGCAGCTCGCTGGCTGCTCCTATTTTCGATCACAACGGCGAGTGCATTGCTGCTGTAGCTTTGGTCTGCACCACCGAAACCTTTCTTCAGAAGCAGGAACTCTTTTTGGAAAAAATTCGCCGGACAGCTGCACGCATTTCAGCTGATATGGGCTATACCGACGCGCAGGAAAGTGAATACTGACGTTCTGCGGCGAAGCTGTGATCTCTCGCTGCGTCGTACCACGTTCCATCTTTTTTTAGGATCGCCGGCAGCAACTCCTGAATAGGTGTGTAATTCTTATGCGACATAGCACCCCCTGTGTAGTTTGATTCTTCTGCACAGGGGGTACTATTATCCGTTTTTACTGAATCTGTTTACCGCTGACCGTATAGGGACTTGTTCTGCAAACAGAAACGAATGAGAAAACCGCGTAAGAGGAAATGTAAACAGAAGGTGTTGGTGACCAAAGCTTTTTGAGAGATCGATCCGCTCGCTCAGATGACAAGATCGTTACCATAGATGATCTCGCGGTGCAGCACATCGAAAAAACCGTTGGCCATCATCAGGCCGGGATCGCCCGGATCGCTGTTCCGGAGATCGTGGTTCTTTTGGATTTCCAGAAAGTTGTCCGAAGTAATATTCAGTGCATACCGGTCCATCAGAGTCTGCATGGTAGGATAGTCGGCCAGCAGGATGTGCAGTTCCCGGTAAAGCATGACGGCGTGGCAATAGATGGCGTCAAGCGGCTTTTCAAGGCCTTCCCGGATGGTCCGGCGGTAAGGCGGCGGTTCCTCTTTGGGAGAGACCGGCTGTTCTTTTCGGTAGGTTCTCCAGTCGTATTCCTCAAACAGATTCGCGGAGATTTCCGGCTTCCACATTCCAAATCGCGTCAGAATGTATTCTGCCTCCTGCCACTTGGATCCTTCTGCTTTGGCCTTCATCTTAACGATACAGAAGCAAAAAATTAACCATACAAAAACATTCCTCGTTTACAGTAAAAGAACGAAATTAACCTGGAATGGAGTGTGTTTTTATGAAGGACGAGCGTATTTATCTTCTGACCGGCGCCGCGGGTTTTCTGGGGTCCAACATCTGCCTGCAGCTGCTGCAGGCCGGCTGCAAGGTTCGTGCTCTGGTTTTGCCCAACGACAAATCGGTAAAGTTTATCCCCAAAGAAGTGGAAGTTGTGCTGGGCGATTTGACCGACGCCGACTCGCTGGAGCCGTTCTTTGCGGTTCCGGAAGGCGCAACATCGGTTATGATCCACTGCGCATCCATGGTCACGGTAGACCCTGTTTTCTCTGATAAGCTGATGGCTGTCAACGTCAGCGGCACCCGCAACATCATCACCAAAGTGCTGGCCCACCCCGAGTGCGAAAAGATGGTTTATGTTTCCTCCACCGGCGCCATTCCCGAGCAGCCCCACGGCACCCCCATCAAGGAAGTGTCTCAGTTCACCCCTGTGGACGACCGAAAGGTCGTGGGCGCCTATTCGCTGAGCAAGGCCATTGCCACCCAGATGGTTCTGGATGCGGTGCGTGTCATGGGGCTGAAGGCCTGTGTGGTGCATCCGTCCGGTATTCTGGGCCCCAACGATCACGCTATGGGCGAAACCAGCTCTACCGTGCTGCAGATCATCAAGGGCGAAATGCCCATGGGCATGCAGGGCAGCTTCAATCTGTGTGACGTGCGCGATCTGGCCGCCGGCACCATTGCCGCCGTGGATAAAGGACGGATCGGCGAATGCTACATTCTGGCCAACGAGCCGGTCACCCTGAAGGAAATGTGCGATATGCTGCACGAGGAGTGCAATGCCAAAAAGATCAAGTTCTATCTGCCGCTTGATCTGGCCGACAAGATCGCACAGGGGCTGGAAAAGCAGGCGGCCAAAACCGGCAAAAAGCCGCTGATGACCACCTTCTCGGTGTACAATCTGGCCCGCAACAATGTATTTGACTATTCCAAAGCCCAGAAAGAACTGGGTTACATCACCCGCCCCTATCAGGAAACCATTCACGACGAAGTGCAGTGGTTTATGGAAGAGGGCCTGATCGAAAAGATTTGATCATTTCAACAGAAAAGGAACACTTGCAATGAATCAGGTAAAAGAAGTATGCGTTATCACCGGCGGCGGCAGCGGCATGGGCCTTGCCGCTGCAAAGTTCATGCCCAAGGAAAAGATCATTCTGGTTACCGGGCGCACCATGTCCAAGCTGGAAAAAGCCGTTGGTGAGCTGGAGGCTGAAGGCTACGAAGCTTATGCCAAAACCTGCGATACCTCGGTGCGCGAACAGGTAAAGGCTTTGGCCGAGTATGCGCTGAGCCTTGGCAAGATCAAAAACGTGATCCACTCGGCCGGCTTGTCCCCTGCCATGGCCGATCCGGAAAAGCTGATCCGGGTCAATGCTTTGGGCACGGTGTATGTCAACGAGGAATTCTCCCAGCGGATGGAGCCGGGCAGCGTGATCGTGGACATTTCCTCCAACTCGGCCTATATGATCCCCGGCTTCCTGGCCAGCAAAAAGGTTTTTGCCCTTGCCGACCAGGACGAAGCCCTGTTCCTGAAAAAAGTGCTTGCCCTGCCCGGCAAGCTGAAGGGCTATCAGGCTTCCGGCCTGGCATACGGCCTTTCGAAAAAATTTGTGATCTGGTACGCCGCCAAGTGTGCCTACGCCTATGGTGCAAAGGGTATCCGTGTTTGCTCGCTGAGCCCCGGCCTGATTGCCACCGATATGGGCAATCTGGAAGCGGAAGAGGGCGGCAGCCTGCTGGCCACCACCGCAGAAAAGCGCATGGGCAAGCCGGAAGAACTGGGCTTTGCCATTGCCTCTGTTGCCGACGAGCGCAACGGCTATCTGGCCGGCGTGGATGTGCTGGTGGATGGCGGCAGTGTGAACGGGAAAAAGTACCAGTAATCCGAAAAAGCCTGACCCAAACAAAAAAGCCCCGCCGTTTTGAAGTGTGTGCTTCAAAACGGCGGGGCTGATTATTTTATACACTGTTGTTTTGGGCGGGTCAAATCAGAACCTGCAGCACAAATGTCCCGTCCCGCACCAGAAAACGGCAGCTGCCGCCAAGCCGTTCGGTGAGATAGCGAATGCTTTGGCTGCCGTAGCCATGGCCGCTTTTTTCGGTTATCGGCATGCCATCCACCATCTGCGGCGGGGCGGCAACCGGGTTTTCGACCAGAAGATGGGTTTGGTCGGGGGTATTTTTTAACACCAAGCGTATGCTGCGGCGATCTGCGGGCAGCGCAGCCTGTGCGTTCAGGGCGTTTTCCAGCGCATTGGACAAAATGGCGCTGAACAACACCGCATCGGGGAATTCACCGCTCTGCTCTACCGTGGGCAGAAAGACGATCTGCTGCTGTTGGCACCGGGCCGCAAAGGCCGACAGCAGATAGTTGATGGTTTCGCTGCGGCAATAGCGGCTGACCACAGTGGCATCCACCTGTTCGACATAGCCCTGCAGCAGCTGGCGAGCGGCGGCAAGATCGTTGTTGTTCAGGCAAAGGGACAAATTGCCCAGAAAATGCCGCATATCGTGGCGCAGCAGCCGAATTTCGTATTCGCTGCGGCGCATTGCCTCCAGCTCGCGGGCCTGCTGCTCGGCCGTCAGCCGCAGCAGCTGCTCTTTGTATTCCGCTTCCACCCGGCGGTCGTAGGCCATTGCATGCAGAGTACAGAACACCAGATACACCGCACACAAAAAGAAGGACAAAAACTCGGTGACCAGCGGGCCGTTGCGCAGCCACAGATCGGTGTACACCCCCATGCCGTAGTCAAAAAGGTAGTACACGATGGGCACAACACCAAAGTGCCATACATCCCGGCCGCTTTTGCTGTAGATGTGGGCGATAATCGCCGCCAGATACCGCAGCGCCACAAAGCCGGTAAGCAGCAGCACCAGAATGCTGACCAGCCGGGCCATTTCTGCACTGCCGCCCAGCGCCTGTACCAGCAGGCCAAACCAGTTGGCCGGCTGGCAGCATAGATAGGCGGTAGCCACCGACGCCAGCACCGTGGTAAGGGGGCGGCGGTAATAGCCGCACAGCACTGCAACCAGCGGCAGATGGGTAAGCAGCGGGTACAGCTGCCACACCAGCGTTTCGCCCAAAACCAGATATGCGGCAATCTGCAGCAGGCCGCAGAACATCGCCAGCCCCCCGATTACCCACACATTGCGGCCCGAAGGGCGGATATCCTCAAACGCCGCCGAAAGCACCAGACCAAACACCAGCAGCAGCGCATAATGTACAAAAAACAAGCCTGTTTCCAACAAGGGGCAGCCACCTCTTTTTTCTGTTGACTGATTTTAGTATAACACGAAGCCCCCTGTCCGGCAACGGCAGAAAAACGCCCCTGCCGGCAAGGGCAGGGGCGCGCAGACCATTACTTTTCTTTGTGCTGCTGCATCAGTTTGATGGCAGAAGCCGCCATAACCGACATGGTAACGGGCAAGGCATCCTCGTTCAGGTCAAACTTCGGATGATGGCCGCTGTACACCGGCCCTTCGGCCGGGCGGGCACCAAACATATAGAAGGCCGCCGGAATGCTGCGGGCATACCAGGCAAAGTCCTCGCTGCCGGTGCTGGGCTGGGGGATGACAAAGGTGTTCTGCTCGCCCACCACCTCGCGGGCGGCAGCCAGCACCACCTGCGCCACCTCTTCGTTGTTGGACAGGCTGGGGAACATGGGCTGACGGTCCAGTGTGCCGGTGCAGCCGTAGATGGCACACACGCTTTGCACGGTTTGCTCCATCAGGGCAAAGATTTCTTCGCGCACGGTTTCGTCAAAGGTGCGCACCGTGCCGGACAGGGTGGCCTTGGCGGGCAGCACGTTTTTGGTGCCTGGCTCGCCGGCCTGCATGCTGCACACCGACAGCACCGCGGGCTGCATGGGGTCCAGCCGGCGGCTGACGATGCTTTGCAGCGCCACCACCGTCTGGCTGGCAGCCACCACCACGTCGGTGCCGCAGTGGGGGCTGGCGCCATGGGCACCGGTGCCCTCGATGACGATATCGAAGAAATCACCGCTGGCGGTTACCACGCCGCTGCGGGTCATGATCACACCCGGCGGCACGCTGGTGGTCTGGTGAGCACCCAGCATATAGTTCACATCCGAAAGGATGCCGCTTTCCATGATCTTTTTGGCGCCGCCGGGGGCGGGGCCTTCTTCGGCGGGCTGGAACACAAACTTGACGGTGCCGCGCACCTTGTCGCGGTTTTGGCTGAACCACAGGGCGGTGCCCAGCAGCGCCGCCGTATGCGAGTCGTGCCCGCAGGCATGGCACACGCCGGGGTTCTGGCTGCGATAGGGCACACTTTCGTCCTTTTCATCCTGCATGGGCAAAGCGTCGATGTCGGCGCGCAGGCCGATGACAGGGCCGGGCTGCTTTCCTTTCAGCACACCGATCACCGCGGTGTCGGCCTCGCAGAAGTTGGTGATCACCTCAAGGCCCATGGCCCGCAGTTCCTTTTGGATCAGGGCGCTGGTGCGCACCTCGCGAAAGCCCAGCTCGGGGTGGGCATGGATATCGCGCCGCCAGGCAGACACCTGCGGCTGCAGCTCGGCCATACCGGGCAACAGATTCATACAGCATTTCTCCTTTTTGTTTAAGTCTGGTCAGGGTTCAAAATACAAAAACAGGTTCAGCTCGGCCGCCAGATCCACCACAAGGCCGTCGCCTTTCGGGTGGAAGGGATAGCCCGATGCCTCCACCGCGGCCTTTACCTGTGCAAAATCGCGGCAGGAGAAGCGGATGCCGCACACGCAGCTGCGGGCGGGGTCGGTTTTTACCCCAAACTCGGTCTGCCAGTCGGCGGCAATGCTGACCTTGTTGACGCAGTCGTGCACCGGCCACTGGCCGCGGATCAGCTCGCTGGCGCGCTCCAGTTCGTCACGGGCTGCCTGCGCCTTGTCGGCATCCGGCACGCAGAGATAGAACTCCTCCATCGAGTCCACCCCGTTGGGATGGATGTCGCCGCCGGGCAGATAGACCAGCTGCGGGGTAACCTGCCGCACCAGCGCGGTTTCGCCCAGAGGAAACAGCGGGGTTTTCAGGTAAGCGCCGCGGAAGGCTGCGGTATACGCTTTGCCATCCACGATGGCGGGGCGGGCAAAGTCGGTAACCGGCATGGCCATTTCGTAGCCGGCGTCCACAAGGGCCTGGTAGGAAGCATCAGGGTCATCGGCCCAGAAAATAAAGGAGTGCAGCCCCGCCGGCCCGGGGAAGAAATCGTAGGCTTCGCCTTCGCCGGGGGCATAGCCCTCGAGATAATTTTTGCGGAACATATAATGCTTGCCGTCGGCGGTAACAAAGCCCAGACGGGCAAAGGCATCGGTCAGCAGGGGCAGGGTTTTGCAGTAGATGGTAACGTGATCGATCACAACAGCGGCGTGCAGCATAAAAGTTCCTCCTTATTTATTCTGTTTGCGGTAACGGGCAGCTTCGATAAAGGCGGCGCCTTCCCACATGGCATCGTACACCACATCCAGCATACGGCTGTAATGCAAAAAGGCGTGCATAATACCGGGGTAGGTGCGCAGTTTGGTCATGTGGCCCCGGTTTTGCAGCATGGTGTGCAGGGTAAGCGAACCGGTCAGGCAGGGGTCGGCCTCGCCGCAGCAGACAAAGGCGGGCGGGATGCCCCAGCCCAGATCGTTGTTCATGGTGCAGTCGTAATAGGGGCTGTCCAGCTGATCTTCACGGATGAAGCTGGCGGTGTAGTTGTTCATATACATTTTGGGCCGGTCGAGAATGATCTCGTCAAACTCGTTGCCCCACATGCGCACCGCCACGCCGTCGCGCATGCCGTAGTTGCCGTAGAACAGCAGCAGTGCGGTGATATAGCTGTTGTCGCCGTACTCATTGCGCAGATACAGGGCGGTGGCCATTGAGCTGTTGGCACCGGCCGAATCGCCGGCCAGCGAAATATCATTGCCGTCCAGGCCGTATTCCGCGCCGTGCTCATGGAAATAGCGCACGGTGTGCACCACCTCCAGCACCTGACTGGGGAACACCGCCTCGGGGGCCAGCTTATAATTTACGCCCACCACACAGCAGCCGGTAATATCGGCCAGCAGCCGCATGATGCGGCCATGGGTGTCGTTGTCGCCGCAGGTATCGCCGCCGCCGTGGGTAAACACCAGAATGGGCAGGTTGGCTTCGGTGCTGGGGTAGTGCAGCCGCACATTCACCTTGCCGTTGGGGCCGCCGGGAATGTCAAAATCCTCGGTTTTGGCCATCTGGGGGCCGCCTTGGTTCCACCAGCTGCGCTCTTCCTTGTACCATTCGCGGTATTCTTGAATGCCCTGCAGCGAATCCCACGCGCCGCGCATGGGGTTTTCCTTTTTCCAGTTTTCCACCCGCTGCACCACTTTACGCATCTGCGGGGTGATCATAGCCAGATAATCGTATTTGTTTTCAACCATGGGGGTACTCCTTTGTGAAAAAAGGCGGCCGCCGGTTGAACCGCCAAAGGGCAGTTGCAGCGGCGGCCGCACAATAGCCTGATCTTACTTGTTCTTACGGATGTAACGGGCACGCTCCCAGAAGTCGACACACTCCTGAATGGAATCGTAAACCATATCCAGCATACGGCTGTAGTGCAGGAAGGCGTGCATGATGCCCTCGTACACGTGCAGCTCTACGGTGTGGCCATGCTCGTACAGCATTTCGTACAGGCAGACGCAGCCGTCCTTCAGGGGGTCGGCGCCGCCAACGGCGATGAAGGTGGGTGCAATGCCCCAGCTCAGGTCGTTGTTCATGGTAACATCGTAGTAGGGGCTGGTCAGCTGATCCTCGCGGATGAAGCTCTTGTTGTAGTTGTTGTGGGCCATCACGGGCTTGTCGAACACCAGCTCGTCAAACTCGTTGCCCCACAGACGGGTGGAGGTGCCGTCGTTGATGCCGGGCACGGCGTAGTACAGCAGCGCCGCGCTGATGTAGTCGGTCTCGTTGTACTCGTTGCGCAGGTAGACCATGGTAGCCAGGCTGATGACCGAACCGCCCGAGTCGCCGCACAGGGCGATGTCGTTGCCGTCCAGGCCGTACTCGGCGCCATGCTCGTGGAAGTAACGGGTCACGGCCACGTTTTCCAGAATCTGGCTGGGGAAGCCGGCTTCGGGGGCCAGCTTATAGTTCACGCCGATGACGCAGGCGCCGGACTTGTCGGCCAGAATGCGCATGATGCGGCTGTGGGTGTCGTTGTCACCGCAGACATAGCCGCCGCCGTGGTTGAAGATGATGATGGGCATGCCCTTCTGCACCACGGGGTAGTGCAGGCGCACGTTGACCTGACCATGGGGGCCGCCGGGGATCCAGATGTCCTCGGTCTTTTCCATCTGGGGGCCGCCCTCGTTCCACCAGCTGCGCTCTTCCTTGTACCACTCGCGGTACTCTTCAATGCCTTCGGGGCTGGTCCATTCGCCGCGCATGGGGTTGGTCTTCTTCCACTCTTCCACGCGCTCGACGACCTTGCGCATCTGAGGGGTGATCTTGTGCATGTAGTTGTACTTATTTACCAGCATAATAATATCCTCCTGCTGTTTTTTCTGCCCGGGCTTTTCCAGCGGCCCGGTACAGTTTGTTCCTTGATTGTGCGGGGCGGTTACTTGTTTTTCTTGATGTAGCGGGCGCGCTCGATAAAGTCGGCGGCCTCCTGCAGGGAATCATACACCACGTCCATCATGCGGCTGTAGTGGATGAAGGCGTGCATCACGCCCTCGTAGATGCTCATGCTGACGGTGTGGCCGTGCTCGTACAGCATTTCGTACAGGGTCACGCAGCCGTCCTTCAGCGGGTCGGCGTCGCCCACTGCGATAAAGGTGGGTGCGATGCCCCAGCTCAGGTCGTTGTTCATCAGCTGGTCATAGTAGGGGCTGTCCAGCTGGTCCTCGCTGATCCAGCCGGGGTTGAAGTTTTTATGGGCCATCACCGGCTTGTCGAACACCAGCTCGTCAAACTCGTTGCCCCACAAACGCACCGAGGTACCGTCCTTCATGGCGCCGCAGCCGGCATAGTACAGCACAACAGCGGTCAGGTAGTCGGTTTCGTTGTACTCGTTGCGCAGATACAGCATGGTGCTCAGGCAGTGGATGGAACCGGCCGAGTCGCCGCACAGGCTGATGTCGTTGCCATTCAGGCCGTACTGGGCGCCGTTCTGGTGGAAGTAGCGCACGGTGTGCACCACCTCTTCGATCTGGCTGGGGAAGCGGGCCTCGGGCGACAGCTTATAGTTCACGCCGATGACACAGCAGCCGGTTTTGTCGGCCAGAATGCGCATGATGCGGCTGTGGGTGTCGTTGTTGCCGCACACATCGCCGCCGCCGTGGCTGTACACCAGAATGGGCATATTCTCCTGCACAACGGGGTAATGCAGCCGCACGTTCACCTGCCCGTTGGGGCCGCCGGGGATCCAGATGTCCTCGGTTTTTTCCATCTGGGGGCCGCCCTCGTTCCACCAGCTGCGCTCTTCGATGTACCACTGGCGGTATTCTTCAATACCCTCCATCGAGTCCCAGCTGCCGCGCATGGGGTTGCCCTTCTTCCACTCCTCCACCCGCTCGACGACCTTGCGCATCTGAGGGGTGATCTTGTGCAGGTAGTTATACTTGTTGACGATCATGGCAGAGTTTCCTCCTTTTATAATAAAGAAAGCAGTGTTTCTTTGGTTACCTGTTGTTTTTGATGCAGCGGGCACGCCGCATCCGTTTGGGCACTTGTGTGCACTTTAACGTGAAAACAGCCTTTGATGTTATTGTAAATCCTTGCTTTGCAAGCGTCAATGTGCCCAAAGCAAAATCGGCCTTTTCACGGTATTGTAAAGAAAATAACAAGCAATTTGCACAAAACGCACCCGCGGCTTTTCGGGGCCGCGGATGCGTTTTACGTAAAAGCTTATTGCAATGTTACTTCAGGTCCACATGGCTGCCGACCTCGGCGGCCATCTCCTGCCAGTGGGCCATGCGGCGGGCCAGCTCTGCTTTGCTTTCGGCATCGTCGCGGAAGGCGATCAGGGTCCAGTCCATATTCTCCAGCGCATAGAAGAACTCGGGGATCTTCTGGAACGGCACCGAGATCATGCGCAGGCCGGCCGGGTAGGCGTGGCGGCGCTTGAGGCCGTGGTAGAAGCCGGTGGTGATGTGATTGGCCTTGCCGGTGATGATGGGGTAGGCATACATCCACGCGCAGCTGATGACCGGCGAGGACTTGGACTCCCACAGATCGCCCGACACCCAACTGGTGGCGCGCATGATGATGTCCGCCTGAGGCAGATCGGCCACAAAGAACAGCAGATCGGGGTCAAAATCGCAGGCGGAAACCGGGGCAAACTGCACATAGCGGATGGTGCCCGGCTCCAGAATGGGCAGCTGCTGGTACAGCTGGCGGCAGCCCATGGGGGTCTGGTAGCAGCCAAAGTCGTAGCCGGCCTGGCCGCTGGCGGTAACCGGGGGCTTGTCGATCATGCCCATGGCCATTTTGCCGTAGCACTGGTCGTCTTCCACCTGCATGTAAAAATTCTTGCCGGTGTCCTGCGCGTATTTGACAAACTGGCAGAAGGCGCAGGACGGGCCGTCGTAATGGGGCACATCCGGCTTTTCGAAGCACATTTTTACTGCAACGGCGGGGTAAGTAAGGCCAAGCTTTTCGATCAGTTCTTTTGCTTTTGCAGACAGCATAATACAGGGCTCCTTTCGTAAAAAAGCAGGGCGGGGCTGCCTGCCACACACAGGCAGCCCCGCCCCCGGCAAGGAATATTATACCAGAAAAAGATCAGGCTTTCAGCGAATTTAGCAAATCGGGCAGGAACGTGGAGATTTCGGGCACAAAGCCAATGATGACCAGCGAGATGATCAGGCCCAGCAGGAAGGGCAGGGCCGCCTTGACGATTTTGTCCATCGAAAGGCCGGTCAGTGACGAAGCCACAAACAGGTTGGCGGCCACCGGCGGGGTGACGAAGGCGATGGCCAGGGCAACCACCATGACGATGCCGAAGTGCAAGGGGTTCAGACCCACCTGTGCACCAACCGCCAGCAGAACCGGCGAGAAGATGACGATGGCGGGGGTGGTCTGGATGAACATGCCAATGATGAACAGGATCACATAGATGATGCTCATGATGACATAGTAGTTGGTGGAGATAGAGGCGAAGAACTCGCTGATGGCGGTGGTCACGTTCATGTAGGCAAACACGGTGCCCAGCGCGGTGGCGGGGGCCACGGTAAGCATCAGGCCGCCGTTGAAGGTCATGTTATCGGCAAAGATCTTCCACAGGCTTTTCAGGGTAAAGGCCTTGTAGATGAAGCAGCCCACAAACAGGCCGTACACGGTGGCCACCACAGCAGCCTCGGTGGCGGTGAAGATACCGCTGTAAATGCCGCCCAGAATGATGACCGGCATCAGAATGGCCCACTTGGCATCCCACAGGGCAGAAAGGAATTCCTTCATCGAGAACTTCTGGGTGCCCTTCCAGCCGTTTTTCTTGCTGATAAAGTAGTTAAACAGCATCAGGATCACGCCGATCAGCAGGGCGGGGATGAAACCAGCCATGAACAGATCGCCGATGGACTCGTTGTTGGTAACAGCATAGATGACCATGGGGTAGCTGGGCGGCACGATGATGCCCAGACCGCCGGCGCAGGCCACCAGACCGGCTGCATAGTACTTATTGTAGCCAGCACGGATCATTTCGGGGATCATGATGGCGCCAATGGCGGCACAGGTGGCAGGGGCCGAGCCAGACACCGCGCCAAAGAACATGCAGGCCAGAACGGTGACCATGCCCAGCGAGCCGGTAACGTTGCCCACGATGCTGTTGGCCAGACGAACCAGACGCTTGCTGAGGCCGCCCACGTCCATGATGGTGCCCGAGATCATAAAGAACGGAATGGCCAGCATGGTAAAGCTGCCGGCGCCGGAATACAGGCACTGCAGAATGGAGGCCATCGAGGTGGAAACACCGCCGCTGAGGATGACCAGCATGCAGGGGATGATCAGGCACAAGCCAATGGGCACGCCGATCATCATCAGAATTGCCAGAGAGCCAAACAAAATTGCAACATGCATCAGACTTTGCCCTCCTTTTCACGCAGCGCGGCAGCCTCGGCTTCCAGCGCTTCAATGTCGATGGCAGGCTTGGAGGCGCCCAGCTCTTTGGGGGATTCCTTGCTGAGGCGGATGATGTTGAACACCAAGCGCACGCAGGCCAGCACCAGCATGACCGGAACGATCATGTACAGCAGGTTGCGGGGGATGCGCAGCAGCGAGGTTTTGCTTTTGCCCAAAGAGGGGATCAGCTTATCGACATAAATATAAGCAACGTACAGGTTGAAGAGGATAAAGATCACATCGCTGATCATCAGCATGACCTTTTTGGCCACAAAAGGCACCGCTTCCAGCAAAGCGTCGATGCGCAGATGCTTGCGCTTGGTAACTGCCGAAGATACGCCGCAGTACACCATGCCAACGAACATGGCGCTGGACAGCTCTTCGGTCCAGGTAAAGGAGTGGTTCAGCACAAAGCGGCTGAACACCTGCAGGGTCAGCAGGATCATGATCAGGATAAACAGCACCGTGCCGATGTACTCTTCAAAGTTGTTCAGCAGGTGGATCGCAAGTTCTTTCTTGCTTTTCTTCTCTTGCATAGAAAGAGATCTCCTTTCTTAAGGAAGTAAAATCGGTCTGCCGCAAAGCAGGCATTCCCGCTTTGCGGCAGACAGTGGGGAACGCTTTTACTTGGCGGCGTCAACGGTGGCCATCAGTTCGTTCCACTTGTCGTCGCCCATCGACTTCTTGATGGTTTCCCAGGTGGGGGCAACCGCATCCTGGAAGGCGGCCATTTCGGCGTCGCTCAGCTCGTAGAACTTCATGCCGGCAGCTTCCAGCGTAGCCTGGGCTTCCTTCTCGGCCTCGGCCAAACGGGCGCGGCTCTGCTCGGTGGCGGCCTTGTTGGCGGCTTCCACAGCGGCCTTCTGCTTGTCGCTCAGGCTGTTGTAGAAGTCCACATTCATAAAGAACAGGGTGGTGGTGTAGCTGTGGCGGGTCAGGGTGCAGTACTGCTGCACCTCGTAGTACTTCTGCGAGTTGATGGTGGTCAGGGGGTTCTCCTGTGCGTCGACCATCTTGGTCTGCAGGGCGCTGAACAGCTCGCTGATGGACATGGGGGTAACCGAGCAGCCCAGATCCTCGAAGCTGGCGATCTGCACCGCGTCGGTCATGGTGCGGATCTTCAGGCCCTTCATATCGGCGGGGCTCTTGATCTCGCCCTTGGAGTTGGTCACATGGCGGTAGCCGATGTCGGCGTAGCACAGGGGGATAACATTCACTTCGTCCAGCACCTGCTGCTTCATGCCGTCGCCGAACTCGCTGTCCATCACGGCGTGCACCAGGCTGAAGTCGGTGTACAGATAGGGCACGTTCAGGGCGGCGAAGGCGTCGGTGTAATCGCCCCAGGAGCCGGTGTTCAGCTGGGACATTTCAAACGAACCGGTCAGCAGGCCGGACAGGGTGGCTTCGGTGCCGCTGGCCAGGGTGCTGCCGGGGTAGATCTCGATGGTGATGCTGCCGCCGGATTCCTTTTCACAGGTTTCTTTCCAGGTGTTGATGGCGATGGACATGGGGGTGTTGTTGCCCTTGATCTCGGCCTCGCTGACCGAGCTGGCCCACTTGATGGTTACGGGCTTTTCTTCCACGGTACCGCCGCCGGAGGCTGCGGGCGCAGAGGAGGAAGAGCCGCCGCAGGCGGCCAGAACACCGGTAGCGGCCACAGCGCCTGCGGCCATCAGGAACGAACGACGAGAGATCTTCTTCATAACAATTCTCCTTCTTACTTGCAAATGCGAGCTTTGCTTTGCATTGATTTGTTGAACCGTACTTAACCCGGCCGCTCGGTAACAGTTGCCTACCTGTTATACAGGCATACTACCACACGCTTTTTTTGATTGCAATAGGATATGCTTTATTTTGTTAAATTTCCCAGAAAATTGTCGTTTTCGCTGTGTGAAATGAATAACAAGCAATCTTATCCCACACCGTATTTTTTGCCCCCCCGTTCATAAAAAAACTGCAAACAACCGTTGCAAAAGCTGTCATCTGCCTGTATAATAGGATAAAAAGATGTCCAGTTGTATTACAACTTGCCAGGAGGATGCATCCCGTGCCCAAACTTCAACGTCAAAGCCTGACCGACCAGATCTTCGATTATGTACAGCAGAAGATCCTTTCCGGCGAATGGAAAGCCGGCGAAAAGATCCCGTCCGAAACCGAACTGGCTGCCCAGCTGGGGGTAAGCCGCATGTCCATCCGCGCCGCGCTGCAGCGCTGCAATGCCATCGGCTTTACCGAAACAAGGGTGGGCGACGGCACCTATGTGCTGGATTTCAGCATGCAGACCTATTTTCGCACCCTGTTTGATTTTAACATTTTAGAGTCCAGCTACGAGCAGCTGAACGAATTCCGCATGATTCTGCAGATCGGCAGCATGCGGCTGGCGCTGCTGCGGGGCGATGACCTGACCGAGGACATTGCCGAGCTGGCCCGTATTACCGGCAAGATGGAGGCCTATCTGGCTGCCGGCAATTACGAGGCCTTTGCCGAAGAGGACTTCCAATTCCACCAGCGGGTGTGCAACCTTTCGCACAACACCTTTATCGCCTCGCTGTACGAAGCCATTTCCCAAAGCTTTTTCGATGCGGCCCGCGCCAACATGAACCACAGCATCAGCCACAATAAATCGTCGGATATGGTCATCCGGTTCCACCGCGACATTCTGGACGGCCTGCGGGAAAAGGATCTGGACAAGTGCATTCGCACTGAGATCGCGGCTCTGCAGCGCAACTATCAGTATTACGGCAAGAAAGACCACGCCAACAAAATTCTGGTGCTGTGATCCCCCTATAAATACCCCAACAGCGGAAAGATTTGTAGCATCTGCCAAATCTTTCCGCCGTTTTTTTATTATTTGACCGTTGACAAAGGGCATTCGCATTTTGTAGTATACTTGTATAACAACCTGACAGCATCACTCGGATCAGTTTGCCTGCCTGACTTCGAATCTATGTTGAAAGGTGTGTTTTAATTGAAGATCACGAGTGTAGACGTATTTGAATGCAAGCCTACCAAGATGAACGACCGCGTTGTAGTAATGCGTGTAAATACCGACGAAGGTATTTCCGGCTACGGCGAAGTTGGTCTTGCCTACGGCAAAGCGCATTACGCCGCCGTTGGCATTGCCCGTGACTATGGCGAAATTCTGATCGGCCGCGACCCCATGCAGGTGGAGGCTACCTGGGAGCATATCTTCCGTTCCACCTTCTGGGGCATGGGCGGCGGCACCGTTATCAACGCCGGCATGTCTGCTGTGGATACTGCCCTGTGGGACATCCGCGGCAAGGCCCTGAACAAGCCCGTGTACGAGCTGCTGGGCGGCAAAACCAATCCCGAGCTGCGCGCCTATGCCAGCCAGCTGCAGTTTGACTGGGCCGACGAGCACCGCTGCCTGACCGAGCCCGAGCAGTATGCCGAAGCCACCCGCAAGGCCATGGCCGAAGGCTACACCGCCATTAAGGTAGACCCCATCGGCGTGACCATGGAGGCCAAGTGGGCCCGCGAAGCCATGAACCCCAACTGGCGGATGCGCGGCGTGCTGAACGACAAGATGCTGAAGATTTGCTACGATCGCGTGGCAGCCATGCGCGAAGCCGGCGGCCCCGATCTGGACATCATCATCGAGGTGCACTCTTACACCGACACCAACACCGCCATTCAGCTGGCACAGGTGCTGGAACCCCTGAACATCTACTATCTGGAAGAGCCTGTCCATCCGCTGAACGTCGAGTCCTTTGTTGAAATCCGCAAAAAGACCAACATTCCTCTGGCCACCGGCGAGCGTACCTACACCCGCTGGGGCTTCCGCGAATTCCTCGAAAAGCGTGCGCTGCAGGTCATTCAGCCCGACCTGTGCATCACCGGCGGCATCAGCGAAACCAAGAAGATCTGCGACATGGCCAACATCTACGACTGCGGCGTGCAGCTGCATGTCTGCGGCGGCCCCATCTCCACTGCGGCAGCCCTGCAGGTGGAAGCGGTCATTCCCAACTTCCTGATCCACGAAGTGCACGAAGGCGCCATCAAGAAGGATATGCGCGCCATGGGTAAGTACGACATTATGCCGGTAAGCGGTGAGTACATCGTGCCCGACCGCCCCGGTATCGGTCAGGAACTGAGCGAAAAGGCCATGGCCGAAGCCACCGTGTACACCATCAAGTAAGGTTTTCTCCTTTCTTTTTCTCAAAAGCCGCCCCCGGTCCAGCGGACCGGGGGCGGTTTTGCTTGCTTCAGTTCAGTTCGGCCAGATATTCCTCGGCACTGTGCACCGCCACGGCGCCGTCGGCCACCGCGGTGACCACCTGCCGCAGCTGCTTGGTGCGCACATCCCCCACCGCGTACACGCCGGGCAGGCTGGCGCGGGTGGTTTCGTCGGCCAGAATGTAACCGGCGTCGTCCAGCTGCAGCTGGCCCTTTACCAGCTCGGTGGCCGGCTGCCGGCCCACGCTGACAAACACACCGTCGCAGGGCAGCAGGCTTTCTTCGCCGGTCAGCCGGTCTTTCACCGTCACGCCGGTCAGCTTGCTTTCCGCCTGCAGGGCAACAACCTCGCTGTTCCAGCGGAATTCGATGTTTTGGGCCTTCATCAAGGGCTGGTGATACACCTTGGTGGCCCGCAGGGTGTCGCGCCGGTGCACAAGGATCACCTTTTCGGCCACCCGGCTCAGCAGCAGGGCGTCGGCCGCGGCCGAGTTGCCGCCGCCCACCACCACCACCGTTTTGCCCCGGTACTGCATGCCGTCGCAGGCAGCGCAGTAGTTTACGCCCCGGCCGGTCAGCTCCTGCTCGCGGGGCAGGCCCAGATGCCGGGGGTTGGCGCCGGTGGCAATGACCACCGTGCGGGCGTAAAAATCGCCCTCGCTGGTGTACACCACCTTGGGGCTGGCAGCCAGATCCACTGCCAGCACCTCGGCCAGCTCGGTCACGGCGCCGAACCGCTCGGCCCCCTGCTGCATCCTTTCGCCCAGGGTAAAGCCGTCCACCCCCTGCTCAAAGCCGGGGTAATTGTCGATCTGCTCGGTCAGGGCCATCTGGCCGCCGGCCGACAGCTTTTCCACCACAAGGGTGCTCAGCCCGGCACGGGCCGCATACAGGGCGGCCGTATAACCGCCGGGGCCGCCGCCAATGATGATCATATCATAAATTTTGTTGGCCATGGGGTGTCTCCTTTTCCCGGGAAATTGATCACAGACCCAGCTTTTCCTGTAAAAAAGCGTCGATGGCAGCCTTCGAGCCGGGGGCTACGATGGAACCCAGAGCTTCGCCGCCGCGGTAGAGCACCAGCGTGGGCAGCACTTCGATCTTCTGCTGGGCGGCAAGGTCGGGCTCTTCGTCCACATTTACCTTGACCACCTCTACCCTGCCGGCGTATTGCTCGACCACCTTGTCGTAGGCGGGGCCTATGCGGCGGCAGTAGCCGCACCATGGGGCCCAGAAGTCCACCAGAACGGGAAGCTCACCCTTCATCAATTCTTCAAAACGGATCTTATCAATATTTACAGCAGCCATTGTTTCTGCTCCTTTCATTTTATGGGGTTTTGTTTGAGTACAGTATATCCCTTTTCGTTCCGTTTTTTCGTGACCTTATCACCAAAAACGTTGCAGTGGCTGAATTGACACCCGGCCAAAACCGTTCTATACTGAAATCACCATTCCGGGGAGGTACCCATCATGGATTTTGCCGAATATTTTCCGATTTGGAATAAGCTGACCGAAGCCCAGCAGCAGCACCTGCTTTCGGTCAGCCATCCCATGCAGGCCAAAGCCGGCACGGTGGTGCACCGGGGCGGGGCCGATTGTCTGGGGCTGCTGCTGATCAAATCTGGCCAGCTGCGGGTATTCACCCTTTCGGGCGAGGGGCGCGAGATCACCCTGTACCGCCTGTTCGAATACGACATCTGCCTGTTTTCGGCCAGCTGCGTGATGCCCAATGTGCAGTTTGATGTGATCGTGGAAGCCGAAAAGGACACCGAGCTGTGGGTGATCCCCAGCTGCCTGTTCAAAAACCTGATGGATGAATCGCTGCCGGTGGCAAAGTACGCCAACGAACTGATCAGCAGCCGTTTTTCCGAGGTGATGTGGCTGATGGATCAGATCATGTGGAAAAGCTTTGACAAGCGGCTGGCCGGCTTTTTGCTGGAAGAAAGCGCGCTGGAGGGCACCACTGCCCTGCGGCTGACCCACGAAAAAATTGCCAACCACATGGGCACCGCCCGCGAGGTAGTGACCCGGATGCTGCGGTATTTCCAGAACGAGGGCATGGTGCGGCTGACCCGCGGCGCGGTGGAGCTGACCGACCAACCCCGGCTGCGGCAGCTGGCCGGCGATTGACAAATTGTAATTTTTAGAGGTTATTATGCAGTTAGTATTGCTTACAGCCCTTGGGGTGGGCGGCGCCACCCTGTTGGGCGCGGTGATCGGTTTTGTGTTCAAAAACATCTCCCACCGCTTTTCCGACATTGTGCTGGCCTTTGCCGCCGGTGTGATGCTGGCCGCCGCAGTTCTGGGCCTGATTTTGCCGTCGGTGGAATACGGCGGCGGGGCCGCCGGCCTGCCCATGACCATTGCGGGCATTTTTGCTGGCGCGCTTTGCCTGAATCTGATCGACAAACTGGTGCCCCATCTGCACAAGCTGGTGGGCCCCGACCTTGAACCCCATCACAACGCCAACCTGAGCAAGGTGCTGCTGTTCGTTACCGCCATTGCCATCCACAATCTGCCCGAAGGCATTGCCGCCGGCGTGGGCTTTGGCGCCGACGACCCCGGTCAGGCCCTGCTGATCGCAGGCGGCATTGCACTGCAGAACATCCCCGAGGGCATGGTGATCATCGGCCCCATGCTGGCGGCGGGGGTAAGCCCCATGCGCACCTTTGTGTGCGCCATGATCACCGGCCTGGTGGAGGTGGCCGGCACCCTGATCGGCTACGGCGCGGTCAGCGTGGCAGCGGCGGTTTTGCCCTTTGCGCTGGCCTTTGCGGGCGGCACCATGCTGTATGTGATCAGCGACGAGATGATTCCCGAAACCCACGCCCACGGCAGCCAGCAGGGCGCCACCTATGCCCTTCTGGTGGGCTTCTGCATCATGCTGATCAGCGATGTGCTGCTGGGCTGAGCCTTTGCCTACATAAATAGTTGACACAAAACACCCCCGCCGCAGGCAATGCCTGCGGCGGGGGTGTTGTTATGAAAGGAATCGTCGGTCCATTCCCGGAAGATTACAGGTTGTGGGTAGTGCGGTTGATGACCTCTTCCTGCATGGAGGCGTTCAGCTGTACAAAGTAGGCGCTGTAGCCGGCAATGCGGATGACCAGATCACGGTGCTCTTCGGGCTTTTCGCGGGCGGCCAGCAAGGTTTCGAGGCCAACCACGTTGAACTGCACATGCTTGCCGCCGTTGGTCAGGTAGGTGCGGATCATGGCAGCCAGCTTGCCCATATCCTCTTCGGTCTTGAGGGCCGAGGGATGGAACTTCATGTTCAGCAGGGTAGCCTGGAAGGGATCCTGATCGATGCGCATGGCGCTCTGCATCACGGCCAGAGGGCCGTTGGTGTCCATGCCCTGCATGGGGCTCATGGTGCCGTCGGCCAGCAGGGTGCCGGCCTTGCGGCCGTCGGGGGTAGCGCCGGTCAGCAGGCCGCCGGGCTGGTGGCTGGTGATCGAGATGCCGCAGGGCACGGTGGTGCCGCCGGTGATGGTTTTGAGGGTGGGCACAAAGTCGGTAAATACCTTGTAGCAGCGGGCCACGATCTCGTCCACATAGGGGTCGTTGTTGCCAAACTTGGGGGCCGCCAGGAAGTCCTGACGCATCTCTTCATAGCCGACCCAGTCTGCTTCCAGTGCGTCGTACAGCTGCTTCAGGGTGTACTTCTGTTCGTCGAAGCACAGCTTCTTGATGGCGGCGAAGCTGTCGCCCACGTTCACCATACCGATGGTGCATACCGAAGCGGTGTTGTCGAAGGGGATGTCGTGGCGGCACCAGATGTCCTTGCCGCTTTCGATGCCCTTGTACATCAGGGCGCTGCGCAGCGGGTCGGGCAGAACCTCCTGGGTTACCTTCAGCTCTACGTTATTGCGCTCGCCCACGATGGAAACACAGTACTTGAACTGCTTTTCCCATGCGGCAAACATCTCTTCGAAGGTCTTAAACTGGGTAAAGTCGCCGGTGGGCAGGCCTGCCTGCTCGCCGTTCTTGACGTTGATGCCGTTGTGGCGGAACAGGTCGAAGATGACGGTCATGATGGTCATGGGCACCGGGCCGGTACGGCTCTTGCCGGGCAGGTTGGCGTCCAGACAGCCGGTGATGCCAAAGTCGCGGGCATCTTCCAGCGAAACACCGTGCATGGTGAAGAACTCGGTGTAGCTTTCATCACTGATAAAGGCGGGCATCGACAGGCCGGCCTTGATGCACTCTACGCCCTTCATCAGCAGATCGGCGGGGGTGCTGGGGGCCACACGCAGGGTGATGGTGTGGTGCGGGGTACGGGTGATCAGGGCCGCATCCAGCATCATGTAGCTCAGATCGTTGGTGGCGTCGGTGCCGTCGGGCTTGACACCGCCAATGATGAAGTTATGCCACTTGGCAAAACCGGCATTCTTTTTGCGGTTGTTCTTGCCGGAGGTGCGGTTCAGCTCCATGTCCTTCAGGCGCATGCAGCACAGCAGCTCCAAAGCTTCCTCGCGGGTGATGCGGCCGGCTTCCAGATCGGCCTTGTAGTAGGGGTACATGTACTGGTCGAAACGGCCGCCGGGCAAGGTGGTGCTGGGGCTGAGCATCAGGAACTGGAACCAGAAGCACTGGATGGCCTCGCGGAAGGTGCGGGGCTTGTTGCGGGGGATCCAGCGGCAGGTTTCGGCAATGGTTTCCAGCTCGGCCTTGCGGGTGGGGTCTGCTTCCTTTTCGGCCATTTCGGCAGCCAGAACCGCGTAACGGTCAGACAGGGTGTTGATGGCCTCAAACGCCATGATCACAGCGCGATAATAACGGAACTTGTCCACGCCCTCGGGATCGTCGAAACGCACCTGGCGCTGGCACTCCTTGGCCTGCTCGATCAGGGCCAGGGTGCCGTTTTCAAGGATCTTGGTGTAGTCCACCATCAGCAGCACCAGGCTGGGGCCAAGGCCCAGACCGCTCTGGGCATAGCCGCCGCCCACGCCGCGGCCCTGGCTCTTGTCTTTCCAGGGGGGCAGCACCAGGCCGGCCTTCAGCAGCTTGAGGATGCGCTCGTCCTCTTCTTCGTAGAAGATGTCGCCCTGCATGCCGATCTGGGTGGCGGGGTCATGGTTCTTGTTCAGCTCCTGCAGGTCAATCTGATCCTGCTCGTCCATCAAAAAGCCGTCCTCGATCAGGCTGTCGATCTCGTCCTGGCTCCACAGGCCGTAGTTGGGGTCAATTTCCAGACCCATCGGCTTGGACGCGCCCAGGCCAACGATCAGCTCGTCGTCGGCAATGGCAATGGGCATACGCTCGGTGTAGGCCTTCAGCATTTTGCCACGCTGCACAATGGGGGCATCGTGCTTGTTTTTGGCCAGAACATCCGCCGTAATGCGGTACTTTTCGATGCAGATGGGGTAATGATCCACCACTACACGCTTCTTGATTCGTTCAATACGATCGTACATCGACATAGAACAACACTCCTTTTTATAAAATAGAAATTTGATCCTGTATCTTTCAGCCGCCCTGCATTGCAGTTCGGGCAGCTTTGTTCCCATTTTTCTGGAAATACTGGAAATATTTGAAAAAACAGCCGCATCGTGTTACAATTATTATACTGAAGTCAAGTTGGGATTGATACGGTCGAAATATACATATTCAGGTATCAGTTTGAATGTATTTTGCGGGCTGCGGCCCAAGAGAGGAACGCTTTATGGTCACACTGGCAATGCTGCTGAACGGTTTGCACGCCCGCATCGGGCAGGTATATCCCGGCAGCGACGAACATCATACCTATCAGGGCATCTATCTGGTGGACGAACACATCGTCTGCGAGCCGGGCATGGTGTACGTCGGCGACGGCGAAAGCCTGTATCGGCTGCTGCTGCGGGGGCCTTTGCCCCAAGGCTGCGCTTTGTTTGCCGCCGGCGACCCGAAAGGTCTTTTGGCAAACGCCCCGCGGCAGGGGGTGCCGGTGGTGGTTACCACGCTGGATCTGATCCCCTTGTACAACACGCTGTTCCGTACCCTGTCGCAATGCTACGGCTGGCACAGCCACCTGCAGGCCGAAAGCCAGCACAGCCTGCGCAATCTGCTGCTGGCGGCCACCCGCGAATTTGATTTTTCGGTACGCCTTTTGTCGGCCGGCCTGCAGCACATGGGCCAAAGCGTGCTGGAGGGCGAGGATGATCTGCTGGCCCTGCCGCAGGAAAACCCCGACCGCAACAGTCAGGCCCAGCTGGAACAGCTGCTGCATCAGCTGCAAAACGACCCCAGCTTTCCTTCCATCGTCACCACACCCCGGGTAGACGGCTACATCTACGCCCTTGCGCCGGTGCAGCAGCGGGGCACCGTGCTGGGCTATCTGTTTGCCTGCAGCCGCGGGCGCAACAGTCTTTTGCACAACATGCTGCTGGTGCTGGCCGAAGCGGTAAAAGAGCTGATGCTGCAGGCGCAGGCCGAAACCGGCGAAGCCGACAGCTTTCAGCTGCTGGCGGTCAACTTTCTGGGCGATGCGCCCGAAGATCTGGACACCCTTGACCTGCGGCTGCGCCAGCTGGCCAAGCGCCCCAAGCGGTTTTTGCGCAGTCTGGTCATCCGGCAGCTGAGCGACGACGGCCATCCCCTGCCGGCACTGCCCAAGGCACTGCGCGCGCTGTATGGCGAAGTAAAGCAGATGTTCCCCTGTGACAACGTGGCCATGCTGCCCGACTGCGTGTATGTGATGCTGAGCGACACAGTGCCCAACGCCCCCATCACGGTGACCCACAATCAGGATTTTCACGCCCTGCTGGAGCGCCACCACGCCTACGCCATGGTGACCAACCCCAGCCAGTGGCTGCGCGGGGTACGGGTGCTGTACCGGCAGGCCTATCAGCTTTTGCCTGCGGCAGTGGCCATTCGCTATCAGAAGGAAAAAGAGCGCCGCTGCCTTCGGTTTGACCGCTATGCCCCCTACTACGCCATCCACCTGTGCGAGCAGGCCAGCCGCAAAGCCATGGGGGTAAACGATATTTTGTACCTGTGCCACGCTTCGGTGCTGACCGTTACCCGGTACGACCGCGCCTTCAACAGCAACCTGCGGGATGTGCTGTTCACCTATCTGATGAACGACCGCAGCATCAGCGAAACCAGCCGCCAGATGTTCATGCACCGCAACACCACCATTTATAAGCTGAACAAGATTCAGGAGCTGATCGGCGATGACCTGACCAACCCCTACACCCGGCACCACATGGTGTTCAGCTGCATGATCATCCGCTATGTAGAGGAATATCTGCACCGCACGGTGGATCTGCCCCCGCTGGAAAACAATCTGCTGCGCAAATAACCCCGAAAAAAGCCCCGGAGCAACCGCTCCGGGGCTTTTACCATTTAATAAACTCAGCCGATCACGACCTCGTCGCCATCCACGGTGAATTTGGGCTCGATGCCCTGGTCCAGGGTGATCTCACGCATATACTCCACGATCTCGGTAAAACGGGGATCGTCCGGGGTAAGGGTGACGGGGGTGGCGTCCTTGCCGAGCTGCACCGGCACAAAGCTGACCTTCTGGATCTTTTTGTCGTCGATGACGCACTTGATGAACAGCGACTTGTAGCTGTCCTCGGGCATCTGGCGCTTTTTCTTCTTCATGTCGGGGTTCAGCGCGGCAATATCCTGATGAGACTTGGACTCGGTCAGATCGCCCTTGCCCTCGAAGAAGCGGCCGGGCTCTTCCAGCGCAAAGTTGGCCATGCTGTACACGATCACCTTGCCCTTGTACACTTCGATGGGCTTGAGGATGTGGGTGTGATGGCCCAGAATGATGTCGGCACCGGCATCAATGGCAAATTTTGCGGCGTAACGCTGGTAATAGGCCAGGGTTTTGGGGATGAAATGGATGCCCCAGTGGAAGGACACCATCAGAATATCCACCTGCGGGCGCAGGGCGGCAATGTCGGCCAGCATGGCATCCAGATCGTCCGGATGAGGCCAGCTGAACAGACGCACCGGGGTTTCGGGCTGGTCGTGTTCTTTGGGCACCGCAGCGCTGATGCCGCGCAGCGGGGCGCAGCCGGGCCGTTCTTCGGTGGCCCAGTAGTCCTGCGGAAGAATGCTGTTGTAGCCAAGGAAGCCGATCTTGGTGCCGTCCAGATCCACGATCACCGGCTTGCGGGCTTCGAAGATATCGGCACCGGCGCCAATGGTCTGAATGCCCTGCTCGTGCAGCAGATCCAGCGTTTCAAAAAAGGCGGGGCGGCCCCAGTCCATGCAGTGGTTGGTGGCAAAGCTGATCACGTCGTAGCCTGCGCGGCGGATGGCGCCGGCGTTTTCAGGCTTGCAGCGCATGGGCAGGCGGCACTGGGCCGCGGGGGTACCGGTGGAGGCAATGCAGGGCTCCAGCTGGCCGAACAGCAGGTCGGCCTGTGCCAGCGAAGCGCGCACGCCGTCGAACATTTCGTCGGCATTGGGGCGGTTGGGGCCAACATCGCCGGTGGCGATAAAGATCTTTTTGCTCATAAGGCTGCTCCTTTCAGGTGTCAGTGGTAAAAGCGGCAAAGCCGCCCATCGCGGTGACGGGCGGCTTTGCACAAAAGTCAGATCAGATAGCGAATACGCCCACCAGGGACAGAACTGCGCAGACGACAGCGCCCAGAATAGCCAGAACGATGCACTTGGTAAACAGACCTTCGGCGATCTTCTGGTCGGGGCAGTTGGCGATCATGATCGCGCCGCCGGTGGAGAAGGGAGAGATGGCAGTGGCCGAAGCGCCAACCGCAACCGCAACCAGCAGAGGAACGGGGTCGATGCCGGCAGCAGCCGCGTAGGGAATGGCCAGAGCGCCCAGCATGGGGAATACGGCGTTGATGGCGCCGGAGAACAGGCTCATGAAGCCGCCCAGCAGGGCCATGATGGCGCCCATCATCACGGGCGAGACATTCTCGCTCAGCAGGCCGCCCAGATAATCGGTAACGCCGGCAGCAGAGGCAACACCCATCAGGGTGCAAACGCCGCCAACCATGATGATGGTGTTCCAGGGCACACCCTTAACGATGGCATCCTTTTCCTTGCCAAGGCCCAGCACGGTGCAGACAAACACGCCGATGATGGCCAGCATCTGGATGTCCAGCGCAGAGGAAGCCTTCTTCAGGATGGGGCTGCTGATGAACAGCTTGAGCAGGTTGGGGGCAAGGGCCAGCACGGCGATAACAGCGATGACGACCAGATTCTTTTTCTGAACTGCGGTGAAGGGTTCGGGCTTTTCGATCTGGATCTCCTTGATCTTGTAGCCCTTGGTGAGGATCCAGAACAGCAGGAACAGCACCATGGTGAAGACAAAGAAGCCCAGGCATACCTTGTAGGCAGCGGCTTCGCCCATGCCGGGCAGCCAGCCTTCGGTGGTAGCCTTAACAACCGAGCCCTGAACAGCCCAGGGGAAGAAGGTGCCCACAGAGCCGCCGAAGCAGACCACAACGGCGCACAGCCAGGGGTTCATGCCGGCGGGAGCGGCAACGGTAAAGGTCAGAACAGCCAGAATGGTGTTGCAGGCCGGCGGGGGTGCACCCATGGCGCCGATGATGCCGCCGATGGCCAGCAGGGCAAAGGGAATGATGTAGGGCTTATGACGCAGTGCGTACACCACGTTCTGTGCCACCTTGGGCAGGGTGCCGTTGAACACCGCAAACGAGAAGAACATGGTGATGGTCATCAGCTGGAAGACGGTGCTGGTGGGCCAGCAGGCAACCACCTCTTTCACCTTCATGCCCTGTACCCAAACGCCGATGATATAGGCAAAGATCATGGCGGGAATGCCCAGGTTGACCTTGAGCACATAGCTGAGCGCAACCGATACAAACACGGCTGCAAGAACGACCCACAGTAAGATTTCAACTGACATAGTTTTCTTTCTCCTTTCAAATTTTGTGGGGTGGCCGGTTCCGTTTTTACCGGGCAACGCCCTGTATACAGGGCGGTCACGCGGCAGCAGCACGGCCCGGCCGGGCCGTCTGCTTTTTATCACAACACAAATTTAACAAATTTCATTCATTCACAAAATGTTCATTCCAACCAATTCGACACTTTTTTTATGGACAGATTAAACGAAAAGCCCCCCGACGCGGCGGTCGGGGGGCTTTTGACAACATTCGTATCCGTTTCAGGGCTTACGGCAGGGGTACCTCGTTCAGTTTTGCATTCAATGCCATCAGCTGTTCTTTGGTAACCGGCACCCGCATCATGCCGGTGATCACGTTGATCATCCGCAGCACGGTCATAGCGTCCAGCATCTTCAGGGTTTCGGGGCGGGCGGCCATGCTCAGAATGGGGGCCAGCAGCTCAAGGGCCTTTTCCACACCGGCGCTGTCCACCACCAGCTTCAGCTTGGTGTTCAGCGAGCAATGGCCCGGCACCTCGATGATGTCCCACCAGTTGAGCACCGCGCCCTTTTCGGTCAGGCGATAGGCGGGGTTGGGCTCGGCTACCTTGCGGATAACGCCTTCATCCCTGTGATCACCGGCCACCACCGTCAGCTTGGTTTCGCCGGCATTGGGCACTTCAAAGTAGAAGAAATGGTCGGGTGCGGTCTGCTTGCCCAGGCTGATGCCGTTGGCAAACAGCTCTACCTCGGGCAGATTGGAGTAGACGGTCACCTTGGTCACATCCTCGACCCGGTCCACATACCGCTTGCCGCACAGGTGGACGAAGGGCTCGTCGCTCAGCCACGCCTTGTAGGCATAGAAGCTGTCCTTTTTATATTTGCGGTCGAAGGTGACAAGGCCCTTGTGGTTCTGGCCGGCTTCGCCGCCTTCGTTGCGGCTGTCGGCACCAAAGTCGAACATATTCCAGCAGTGGGTGGCCCACAGGTACTTGCGGGTGAACAGCTGTTTGATCAGGCTTTCGTGGTAGACAGCCTGATACTCCTCGGAATAGTCGCCGGCTTCCGGTGCGGAATTGTGCCAGTTAAGCGCTTCGCAGCCGTACTCGCTGATGCCCACAGGCTGGGTGGGGTGGTCGGCATGGAACTTATCAAACCAGGGGCCGTAGGTTTCGATGCTGCCGCCGTACCAGCCGAAGTAGTGGTTGTAGCTGACCGTATCGGGAA